>CAYMDD010000104.1:2387-6137 GCA_964389045.1 uncultured Rickettsiales bacterium | reverse complement strand
TGGCATTGAAGCAATACCGTCCCGCAACTCCCTCGCAGCGCCAGCTGGTGCTGATCGACCGTTCCGAATTGTGGAAAGGCGCGCCCGTCAAATCGCTGACGGAAGGCCTGCGCAAGACCGGCGGGCGCAACAATTACGGGCGCGTCACCGCGCGCCGCTTAGGCGGCGGGCACAAGCGCGCCTACCGGCTGGTCGATTTCAAGCGCCTGCGCCATGATATTCCGGCCACCGTCGAGCGCATCGAATACGATCCGAACCGCTCGGCCTTCATCGCGCTCATTAAGTATGAGGACGGCGAACTTTCCTATATCCTCGCGCCGCAGCGCCTGAATGTCGGCGATGCCGTCATCTCCGGCGAGCGTGTGGACATCAAGCCCGGCAACGCCATGCCGCTGAAGAATATTCCCGTCGGCACCATCGTGCACAATGTGGAGCTGAAGATCGGCAAAGGCGGCCAGATGGCGCGCGCCGCCGGCTCCTACGTGCAGCTGGTGGGCAAGGATTCCGGCTATGCGCAGGTGCGCCTGCGCTCCGGCGAGCTGCGCCTGGTGCATGCTGACTGCATGGCCACCATCGGCGCGGTTTCCAATCCCGACCACCAGAACGAGGTGATCGGCAAGGCAGGCCGCAGCCGCTGGAAAGGCATCAAGCCGGTGGTGCGCGGCGTGGCGATGAACCCGGTCGATCACCCGCACGGCGGCGGCGAAGGCCGCACCTCCGGCGGTCGCCATCCGGTGACGCCGTGGGGCAAGCCCACCAAGGGCGCCAAGACCCGCTCAAGGAAGAAGAGCAACAAGTATATCGTCACCAGCAGGCATGCCAAGAAATAGTGGTTAGTGGCTGAGTGGCTAGTGACTAGTGGAAAGAATATGAAAGTTAGATCGTATAAAGATTTGCAGGTTTGGCGGAAGGCGATGGACTTGGCGGTTGCCGTTTATCGCTATACGGCAGGCTTTCCGAAGGATGAACGATTTGGGCTGGTATCGCAGATGAATCGCGCTGCGGTATCGGTGCCTTCAAACATCGCGGAGGGCAGCGCCCTCAACTCTACCAAAGAACTGCTTCGGTTTATTGAAATCGCTTTCGGCTCGCTGGCGGAACTGGAGACGCAGATTGTTCTATCGCAGCATCTGGGATTTGGCGACTCGCAGGCAGCGGTTGCGTTGCTTGAGAACAGCGATGAAGTCGGTAAAATGTTAAGGGGGCTTGAGCATCGTTTGAAAGATAATACCTCTGCGCCGATGGCTGCCGAGGTGCTTGCTTTCGAGCCACTAGCCACTAGCCACTAGCCACTGGAGAAAAAAATGGCACGTTCTGTATGGAAAGGCCCGTTCGTAGACGGGTATTTGCTTAAGAAAGCCGATGCGGCGCGCGCATCGGGCCGCAACCAGATCATTAAGACCTGGTCGCGCCGCTCGACGATCATCCCGCCGTTTGTGGGCTTGACTTTCGGGGTGTATAACGGCAAGAAGTTCGTCCCCGTTTCGGTCAATGAAGACATGATCGGCCACAAATTCGGGGAATTCGCGCCCACCCGCACCTTCTTCGGGCACGGCGTCGATAAGAAAGCGAAGAAAGGCTAAGGCTCATGGCGGAAACACAAACAGTCGAGGCGACTCAGGCGAAGGCGGTGGTCAAGCGCCTGCGCACTTCCCCACGCAAGCTCAACCTGGTGGCGGCCAGCATTCGTGGCATGAACGTGGCCAAGGCGCTGAACCAGCTGACTTTCTCGGAAAAGCGCATCGCCAATGACGTGAAGAAGGCATTGCAATCGGCCATCGCCAACGCGGAGAACAACCACAACTTAAACGTTGATGAGCTGTATGTGCGCGAGGCGCATGTGGGGAAAAACCTGGTGATGAAGCGCATGCATACGCGCGGGCGCGGGCGCTCGGCGCGGGTGTTCAAGCCGTTCAGCAACCTGACCATCGTGTTGGGAGAGAAAAAGGAATAGTTATGGGCCAGAAAGTCAACGCCACCGGGCTTCGCCTCGGCATTAACAAAACCTGGGATTCGCGCTGGTTCGCCGACCAGGATTATGCCGCCAAGCTGCACGAGGATTTGAAAATCCAGAAATACGTCGAGAAGAACATGGCCTCGGCGGGCATCAGCAAGATCGTGATCGAGCGTCCCAGCAAAAAGGCGCATATCACCATCCACACAGCGCGCCCAGGCGTCGTCATCGGCAAGAAGGGCGCGGATATCGATAAGATCAAGAAGGATCTCGCCAAGTTCACCAAGGATGAAGTGGCTATCAACATCGTGCCCGTCGCCAAGCCGGAGCTGGACGCCAAGCTCGTCGCCGAAGGCATCGCGCAGCAATTGGAGAAGCGCGCCTCGTTCCGCCGCGCCATGAAGCGCGCCGTGCAATCCTCGCTCCGCTTGGGCGCATACGGCATTCGCATCAATTGCTCCGGGCGCTTGGGCGGCGCGGAGATCGCGCGCATGGAATGGTACCGTGAAGGCCGCGTACCTTTGCATACGCTTCGCGGCGATGTCGATTACGGCACCGCCGAAGCGAAGACCGCTTACGGCATTATCGGGATCAAGGTCTGGGTTTTCAAAGGCGAAATCCTCGGCAAGCCCAAGCAGGTGCAGGAAGCCGCTAACGATGCCGCTCCTTCCGAGCCACTCACCACTAGCCATTAATCACTGTTTTTTATGTTAAGCCCGAAAAAAACCAAATACCGCAAGCAGCATAAAGGCCGCATCCACGGCAACGCCAAAGGCGGGTTCAGCCTTAACTTTGGCGAATACGGCCTCAAAGCCATGGAGCCGGAGCGCATCACCGCCCGCCAGATCGAGGCGGCGCGCCGTGCCGTATCGCGCTATGTCAAGCGCGTCGGGCGCTTGTGGATCCGCGTGTTCCCGGACGTGCCGGTGACGGCCAAGCCCGCGGAAGTGCGCATGGGTTCCGGCAAAGGCTCGGTGGAATACTGGGCGGCGCGCGTGAAGCCGGGGCGCATCCTGTTCGAGATTGACGGGGTGGATGAGAAGACCGCGCGCGAAGCATTCGAGCGTGCGGCGGCCAAGCTGCCGATCAAGACCAAATTCGTTTCGCGGTTGGCGGAGGGAGAATAAGCAATGAAAATGGAAGAATTGAAGGGTAAGTCAGCCGAAGAGCTTAATGCGCTGGTGCGCGATTTGAAGAAAGAGCGGTTTAACTTGCGTTTTCAAGCCGCAACGGGCGAACTGGCGAATGCCGGGCGCTTCCGCGAAATCCGCCGCACCATCGCGCGCGTGCTGACGGTGGCAAACCAGCAGAAAAAGGGAGCGAAGTAATGCCCAAACGCATTCTCCAGGGCGTCGTGGTGAGCGACAAGGCGAACAAGACCGTCACGGTGCGCGTGGATCGCCGCGTGTCTCACCCGATTTACAAAAAAACCATCCAGCGCTCGAAGAAATACGCGGCGCACGATGAGGAAAACCGCTTCAAGACTGGCGACACGGTGCGCATCGTGGAAGCGGCGCCGACCTCCAAAACCAAGCGCTGGGCAGTGATTTACGCTGACCAGGCAAGCGCTTAAAAAGGGTTTTTTATGATTCAGATGCAATCGAATTTGGACGTGGCCGACAATACCGGCGCCAAGCGCGTTCAGTGCATTAAGGTGATCGGCGGTTCGCACCGCCGGTTTGCTTCCGTCGGCGACGTGATTGTGGTGTCGGTGAAAGACGCCATTCCGCGCGGCAAGGTGAAAAAGGGCGAAGTGCACCGTGCCGTGATCGTGCGCACGCGCCGCGACATCCGCA
>CAYMDD010000104.1:962-2377 GCA_964389045.1 uncultured Rickettsiales bacterium | reverse complement strand
ACCATCCGCTTCGACCGCAATGCCGCCGTGCTCATCAACAAGCAGAACGAGCCGATCGGCACGCGCATCTTCGGCCCCGTCACGCGCGAGCTGCGCGCCAAGGCGTTCATGAAAATTGTTTCCTTGGCGCCGGAAGTGTTGTAAGAAGCCAGTCCGTTTAACGTTAAACCAAAGCATATTTGAAGGAGGAGTGGAAACGGCAACGAACAGGAAAGCGAGATAAGTTAGGCGCTTATTTCGAACTCCTTGCTTTGACCCACTTGAAACGACACCCACATGACAGTGAAAATGAAAATCAAGAAAGGCGATGAGGTTATCGTCATCGCCGGGCGCGACAAGGGCAAGAAAGGCAATGTCACGCAAGTGCTGCCGAAGCAGAGCCGCGTCGTCGTCTCCGGCATTCAGATGGTCACCAAGCACCAGAAACCCTCCCGCACCAGCGCCGGCGGCCTGGTGCGCGAAGAATCCAGCATCCACGTCTCCAATGTTGCGCTGCTCGACGGGAAATCCGGCAAGCCCACCCGCGTGGGCTATAAAATCCAGGAAGACGGCACCAAAGTGCGCGTATCCAAGCGTTCCAGCGAGGTGATCCATGGCTAAAGCATCCGTGAAAAAATCCGAGGCCGCCTATACGCCGCGATTGCAGACCGTATATGAGAAAGAAGTGCGCTCGGCGCTACAGCAGCAGTTCAACTATAAAAACGCCATGCAAGTGCCAAAGATCGAGAAGATCGTCTTGAACATGGGCGTTGGCGAGAATGTGAACGACAGCAAAATCGTGCAGGCGGCGGCCAACGAGCTGACGCTGATAACCGGCCAGAAGGCGGTGGTGGCGAAGGCTAAGAAATCGATCGCGGGATTCAAGCTGCGCGAGAACCTGCCCATCGGCTGCAAGGTGACGCTCCGCAAGCAGCGCATGTACGAATTCCTCGACCGGCTTATCAATGTGGCCATGCCCCGCGTGCGCGACTTCCGCGGCATCAACCCCAAGAGCTTCGACGGGCGCGGCAACTATGCCATGGGCCTGAAAGAGCAGATTGTGTTCCCGGAGATCAACTACGACAAGATCGACGCGGTGCGCGGCATGGATATCATCATCGTGACTTCGGCGAAAACGGATGAGGAGGCGCGCGCGCTTCTCGCCGGATTCCAGATGCCGTTCACCAAGTAAATGTAAGGATAGACGCAATGGCCAAACTCAGCTCCATCGAGAAAAACAATCGCCGCGCGAAGATGATTAAAAGCCAGGCGAACAAGCGCGCGAAGCTAAAGAAGATTGTGATGAACCGCGAGCTTCCAGTGGAAGAGCGCATGGAAGCGCAGTTCAAGCTTTCCGCGCTGCCGCGGAACGGCGCCGCCAACCGCCACCGCAACCGCTGCGAGCTGACCGGAAGGGCGCGGGGCAATTACCGAAA
>CAYMDD010000104.1:0-952 GCA_964389045.1 uncultured Rickettsiales bacterium | reverse complement strand
CTTTCACGCATCATGCTGCGCCAGCTGGGCGCCAATGGCCGCATCCCCGGCTTGACGAAATCGAGCTGGTAAGGAGATATCGTATTATGTCGATGAACGATCTGCTGTCCGACCTCTTGGCACGCCTGCGCAACGGCCAGGCCGCCAAGCTCTCCGAAATCCGCGCGCCGTATTCTAAGCTTCTGGCCGCCGTCTGCGACGTGCTGGCGCAGGAAGGCTACATTGAATCCTCACGCCAGGAGCAGAATACGCGGGGCTTGGCCGAGCTGGTCATCGTGCTTAAATACCATGAGGGCGAGCCGGTTATCAAGGAAATCGGGCGCGTCTCCAAGCCGGGGCGGCGCGTCTACCGGGCGGTGGCGAACCTGCCGCGCGTGCATAACGGGTTGGGCATTTCCATCCTCTCCACCTCCAAGGGCGTAATGTCGGATTTCGGCGCGCGCCAGGCGGGCGTGGGCGGCGAAGTGCTGTGCAGCGTGTTTTAACCGGTAGAATAGTGTAGGAAAGCGGATCTTTATGTCGCGCGTAGGAAAATACCCCGTCACCATCCCCAGCGGCGTCAATGTGAACGTCGCCGGTTCGGACGTGACTGTCAAAGGGGCGAAGGGTGAGCTGAAAGCCAAGCTTGCGCCGGAAGTAACCATTGAAGTGAAGGACGGCAAAGTCATTGTCATGCCGGTCGATAAAGACAACAAGCGCGCCCGCGCCATGTGGGGCATGTCGCGCAGCTTGGTGCGCAACATGGTGGAAGGGGTGAGCAAAGGCTACACCGTGCGCCTGGAGATTCAAGGCGTCGGCTACCGCGCCTCCGCGGATAAAAATTACTTGAGCCTCGCGCTCGGCTACAGCCATGAGATTAAGTACGCCATTCCCGCGGGCGTGGAGATCAAATGCGAAAAGCCCACCTCGATCGCCATCTCCGGTTTCGATAAAAAGCTGGTCGGTCAGGTGG
>CAYMDD010000103.1:0-6239 GCA_964389045.1 uncultured Rickettsiales bacterium | reverse complement strand
CAGACCTTTCGAACCTGGGCGAAATCCAGCTGGACGGTTTTATCCAGAAAGGGAAGGAAACCCGCTTCGACCTCATTATCCGCAGCCATTCCCCGTTTACGGAGGAAATACAGCAGGAAATCCTGGCGCTGTATCACTCCACGGGAGAACTCACCGGCTATGTCGGCACGTTGCAATTCCAGGTGGCCGCCCAATTCCCGGTGCATCCCCTGGAGGAATCCGCCGCCGGCCATCCGCCGGATATCGTGGTGTGATAATTCTTGGGCTTCTCTCTCAAGGATGCAGCGTTTCCAGCACGATGCCGGGGTTATGCTCAATAACCTTAAGCAATACGCGCGCAGGCCCTTCCGGCACGCGCCGGTGCGCTTCCCAGTGGCGAATAGCGCTTAAGCTGAAACCAAAAGCGGTAAACTGCTCCTGAGTCATGCCAAGCTTGCGGCGGATGGATTTTACATCCACCTTTTCCGGCACTTTACGGTATACGCTGCGCACTTCGATGCCCGTTTTTTCTCCTCGGTTATGCGCTGCATATTCTTCCAGGCTGGCAATAATATCTCGCGCAAGCGGGCTTAAGCGCTTGGAAGCTATTTTTTGTTTTCCGGCAGGTCTGACCATGGGTCATTATCCTTCTATTACTTGCCTTACCATATCACTCAAAACCTTCTTTTCCTTTGCAGATAAATCCGCTTTTTCATTTTTGGCGTAAGCCGTGAGCAGCAATAGCTGCCATTCAGGACGGTGATAGTAATAAATAACCCTGCTGCCACCGCGTTTGCCTTTGCCTGTTACCTTCCAACGCAGCTTGCGAAGCCCGCCCGTACCGGGAATAACATCGCCTTTTTCCGGCTGATTGGCCAAGAAATCGATTAATGCCTCTATCTCTGCTTCGGGGAAAAGCTTTTTAATCGACTTCCGAAAACTTGTTAAAAGAATGACACCGATTCTATCCATTTAATGTATTCCATTGGAGTAGTTATTGCAAGCGATAAGGTAATCCAATAGAATCCGCCGGATATCTTGGTGTAAGATAGGCATTAGGCATTAGGGGAAAGCAAGAATCCCTTCTAATGCCTAATCCATGAACCTAGTCCAGCTCGATCATCTTCTGCCACCAGCCCTTGCGCGGCGGAGCGCCGTCGGGGCGGTGGGTGGGGGTGGTGTCCACGCCGACGGTGGGGATGGCATGGACGGTAGCGCTTTCCTGGCGCGGCGGCTGCGTATAGCTTTCCTCCGGGGCAAAGCTCATCACCTTGCCTTCCATGACCGGCGCTTCCTCCCGTTCGGCATTGCGCCTGCGGCGTGGGGGACGTGCGCGGGCGCCGGCGGCGTCGCTCGTTTCTTCCTGCACCGCATCCATCGGCGGCGTGGCCTGGCTGTCGCCTCCTTCGTCCTTCCAGCGCCTTCTGCCGCGCCCGCGGCCTCTGCCGCCGCGCTGCGTGCGCGGCTCTTCCGTGGTTTCCGTCTCGCCTGCGCCCTCATAAACCGCTTCCGCCGGTTCGGCCAGGCTCTCCGCCGGCGTGGCATCGTTTGCCGTCCCCTCCCCGCGGTTGCGGCGGCCACCGCGGCGGCGGCGGCGCGTGCGCCCGCCGTCACGGCTGAATTCCTGGGCTTCCTCCGGTTGTTCCGCCCCCTCTTCACCGGCTGAGGTTTCCGCTTCTGCCTCTTGCATGGCTTGCGCATACCGCCCGGCATTTCGGCCTCTGTTGCGCCGGTTATCCGCATTTTCCTGATTGCGCGCGTATTCGGGCTTCTGCCCCTGGCCGCGGCGCGTGCGCTCCAGCGTGAACTGCGAGGCCGCCATCGTATGGTCGATGGCAATAGCGATCTGCACGCCGTAGCGCTCTTCAATATCCGTCAGCAGCGCGCGCTTGTGGTTGAGCAGGTGCAGCGCCATATGCTCCGGCACGCAGAGCTTGAGCTGCTGCCAGTTGCCGGTGGAGGCATCCTTTTCCAGCGAGCGGACGATCTGCAGCGTCAGCGATTCGTTGGAGCGGATGACGCCGCGCCCGGAGCAATGCGGGCATTGCACGCTGCTCGATTCGGAGATGCTGGGACGCAAGCGCTGGCGCGACATCTCGAGCAGCCCGAACGGGCTGATGCGCCCCAGCTGGATCTTGGCGCGGTCTGCTCTCAGCGCATCCTTCAAGCTGCGCTCGACATTGCGGCGATTCCTGGATTCCATCATATCGATGAAGTCGATGACGATCAGCCCCGCCAGGTCGCGCAGGCGCAGCTGGCGGGCGATTTCGGCAGCGGCTTCCAGGTTCGTCTTGGTGGCCGTCTCCTCGATGTTGCGCTCGCCCGTGGAGCGGCCTGAATTCACGTCGATCGAGATCAGCGCTTCCGTGGGATTGAGCACGATATAGCCGCCGCTCTTCAGCTTCACCACCGGATCGTGCATGGAAAGCAGCTGCTCCTCGATGCCGTGGGCATAGAACAGCGGCATGTTTTCCTTGTAGAGCTTCACCCGCGGCGTGTGGCTGGGCAGCAGCATCTTCATGAAGTCGCGCGCGCTGCGGTAAGCCTCCTCGCCCTCCACCAGCACCTCCTCGATATCGCTGGTGTACTGGTCGCGGATGGCGCGCTTGATTAAATCGCCTTCCTCGTAGACGAGCGCGGGCGCGGTGGAGGCAAGCGTGATCTCCCGGATCGAATTCCACAGCTTGACCAGGTAGTCGAAATCGCGGCGGATCTCGGTGCGCGTGCGGTCGATCCCGGCGGTGCGGATGATGACGCTCATGCCCTTGGCGGTTTTCAGCTCCGCCATCAGGGGTTTCAGGCGCGTCCTAGTTGCGTTGTCGGAGATCTGGCGGTGGACGCCGCCGTCGCGCGGGGAATTGGGCATCAACACGCAGTAGCGCCCGGCGAGCGAGAGGTAGGTGGTGAGCGACACGCCCTTGTTGCCGCGCTCCTCCTTGATTACCTGCACGAGCACGATCTGCCCGCGCTTGATGACTTCCTGGATGCGGTAACGCTTGAAGAAGGGCATGCTCCGCCTGCGGCCCGACATCTCCTCCTCTTCGTTGGCGATGGTCTCTACGCCCTCTTCCTTTGCTTCTTCTTTGGCCTGCGCGCCGTTCTCGCCTTCCGGCGGGGCGGATTCCTCCCTTGGCTCCGTGCTGACCGTTTCCTGGGTGGCCGGCTCCGATGCGCGGGCGGTTTCTTCCGCCGGTTCGTCCGCGGTTTCTAAAATTTCGGGGCCGAGCGGCACGGTGAATTCCATCGGCTCGGCGATAGCGCTTTCCTGCTCCAGCGGCGTATCGGCGGCGGCCAGCGTCGCCTCGCCCATTTCCTGCTCGACGCTGCCGACCGTGGCGCGGTCGTCGTCGTCCTCGGCTTCAGCGTTTTCGCGCTCGACTTCCTCCATCAGGCGCCTGCGGTCGGACACGGGGATCTGGTAGTAATCGGGGTGGATTTCGGCGAACGGCAGGAAGCCCTGCTTGCCCCCGCCGTATTCCACGAAGGCCGCCTGGAGCGAAGGCTCCACCCGCGTGATCTTGGCGAGGTAGACATTGCCTTTCAGCTGTTTCTTGGCGGCGGTCGAGAAATCGAATTCGTAAATCTGCGTGTTGTCCGCAATGGCCACCCGCATTTCTTCGGGGTGGAGCGCGTCGATCAGCATGCGCTTGGTCATGGCTTTTTGTCCTTCTTCCTGGACCGGCCACTTCTTTTTAAGATCAAACGTATGCGCTATTTATTTTCCTTGAGGGAAAAACAGCGCTCTCTTTTGGAATCGTTGAAGGCAGCCTTACGGCGCGCCTTTTCCATGCCAACAGCGGCGCAAGCTTGAATCTCGCTGCGCTGCGCTCATGGCGGAAAGAGGGATGGGTACCGTTGCGGCCATACGTTTAACTTAAAAAAAGCAGTCGGTGTTTATAATGTTTTCAAAAAAATCAATTTATTATCCGAAAAACGCACGGTGCTTTCGTTGATGAAGCACGGCGCGCCCGCCGGAAGAATTCATTTACGCCGGGCATTAAGCCCGCATGGGTCGCACTATAGGCATAAACGCCAGCCGCATACAACGCCATTTTTGCAACGTAGCATTAACCGCTTAAAAAAGAATTATTATTCATGCAAAAGAATCGTGGTTGTGCGGAGGCAAAAAGCCTCTACAATCACTGCCGTTCCACTTTGAGTCTTGTTGCGGCTGCATGCCTATCAAACTGATTATCCTGGTATTCTTACTGCTTTATACCGGTGCGCAGGCCGCCCGCCCGCTGACGCTTGCCATCGACCGCAAGGGGGCGGAGGAAACGCTGACCCTCCGCTTTCCGTCATCGGCCAAGGCCAAAATATTCACGCTGGACAATCCGCCCCGGCTGGTCGTGGATATTCCCAGCCGGACAGGGATCGGGAAGCCCTCCCTGCCCGAAAGCCACAAGGGTGGGCTGGTGCAGGGGGTGCGCAGCGGGCAGTTCGATACCAAGACGGTGCGGATCGTGTTTTCCCTCAACAGCTTGCCTGTCATACACAGCAGTCAATCAGGCGACACGCTCACCGTCACGCTGAAGCCGGTCGCCGCCGCCCGCAATGACAATCTGACACAGCCGTCCGAAGCAAAGAAGCCGCTACCCAAAAAAGAAGCGCGCGAGAAAAAGCCCATGATTGTCATCGACGCCGGGCATGGCGGGCAAGACCCCGGCGCGCGCGGGGCGGACGGCGCTTACGAGAAGGACGTGGTGCTGCAATACGCCCTCTCTTTAAGAAAAGCGCTGCTAGCGACCAAGCGCTACCGCGTGGCGCTAACGCGGGAGGGCGATAATTTCATCCTGCTCCGCGAGCGCATCGCCATCGCCAGAAAAGCGGGCGGCGACCTTTTCATTTCTCTCCATGCTGATTCCGCGCCGGGTGTCAACGCCCGCGGGCTTTCCATTTATACGCTTTCCGAAAACGCCTCCGACGCGGAAGCCGAAGCCCTGGCCGCGCGGGAAAACAAGGCGGACGTGATTTCGGGGATGGATTTAAGCCACGAGGCCGAGGACGTGGCGGGCATCCTCATCTCGCTCGCGCAGCGGCAGACCAACAACACCTCCGCCCAGCTCGCCGATTTCCTGGTGGCGGCGCTCATCGAGCGCGATATCCGGCTTCTGGCGCACCCTCACCGCTTCGCCGGGTTCGCCGTGCTGAAAAGCCCTGACATGCCCTCGGTGCTGATCGAAACCGGCTTCATCTCCCACCCCGACGAGGAGCGCGCCTTGCGCGACCGCAAATACCGCGAGAAGCTGGTGAACGCGCTGGTCAAAGGCATTGACGCCTTCTTTAAAAAGAAGCAGGAAGGCGTGCTATGATCGCTTTACGTACCTACATTTCTTCGTTGTCATGAGCAGCGGCCTTATGAAAACATTCCGCCGCCTGATGATGAGCCTGCTGGCCTGGGGCTTCACCCTGCTCTGCACCGGCGTGATCATCGCCTGTATCGCCTTCGCGCTTATTATCACCCATTATTCCGAAGACCTCCCCGATACCGACCAGCTCGCCAATTACAATCCCCCCACCGTCACCCGGCTTTACGCCGCCGACGGGAGGCTGCTCGCGGAATACGCCACGGAAAAGCGCGTGTTCGTGCCGCTCTCGGCGGTGCCTAAGCGCGTGGTGAACGCATTCCTTTCGGCGGAGGACAAGAATTTCTACGAGCATACCGGCATTGATTTGACTGGCATCGGCAGGGCGCTTTACACCAACCTCGCCCATTACGGCCAGGGGCGCTCGCTGGTGGGCGGCTCCACCATCACCCAGCAGGTGGTGAAGAATTTCCTGCTGTCCAGCGAAAAATCCCTGGAGCGCAAGATCAAGGAAGCGATCCTCGCGCTTAGGATCAGCCAGATTTACAGCAAGGACAAGATCCTGGAGCTGTACCTGAACGAAATTTACCTCGGCCTCCGCTCCTACGGCGTGGCGGCGGCTTCGCTCAATTACTTCAACAAGCCGCTCGACGAGTTGAGCATCGAGGAGGCAGCGCTCCTGGCCGCCATGCCCAAAGCCCCCGCCGCGTACGACCCGCGCCGCAACTACGAGGAAGCCAAGGCGCGGCGCGACTGGGTGATCGAGCGCATGAGAAGCGACGGGCACATCACCAAAGAGGAAGCCGAAGCCGCCACCGCCATGCCCATCAGCCTCGCAGGCAGAGCGGCGGAGGACGTCGTAAAAGCCGATTTCTTCGCTGAGGAAGTGCGCCGCTGGCTTGCCGCGAAATACGGGGAGAGCGTGCTCTACGAAGGCGGGCTGGTGGTCAAGAC
>CAYMDD010000102.1:0-6243 GCA_964389045.1 uncultured Rickettsiales bacterium | reverse complement strand
ACCTTCCCCGCCGTGCCGCCTAAAATGCCCAATAATGGAGCAAAAGAAACATAAGCGGCTGGAAATTGGCCTGTCTCAACCGAAATTTAATCAAATAATGGCATAGTAAGCTATCGCTTTATCCCCTCGGAGTTCTTTTCAGTGAAACAGACCTATATCGATGCCATCCTGCTGATCGAGCGGTTGCACCGCCGCTTCCTGGACGTCGTCAAAACCGAGCTTGATCGCTTGAAGATCGACGATATCAACAATATCCAAACGTTGATCCTCTACAATATCAGCAGCGAGCAGCTCACCATCGGCGAGCTGACGCAGCGCGGCTACTATCTCGGCTCGAACGTGTCCTACAACGTGAAGAAACTGGTGGAGAACGGTTATCTGGTACAGGAGCGCGCGCCGCACGACAAGCGCTCCACGCGCATCCGGCTCTCGGACAAGGGCTTGACCCTCTGCCGCAGGATCGACGAGATGTACCAGCGCAACATCGACGCCCTCAAGCATACCGAACTCGGGGAAGGGGGCCTGGCACAGACTAATGAATCTCTTTTGAAGCTAGAACGGTTTTGGGCAGATTACATCGATAATATCTTTAAAATTAAATAAGATAGTCAGGTTCATCAAATCTTCACATTTCTTCCCTTCCCATTATGCTACCTTAAACATCAGTAATAGCTTGAAGTGATTAGGTAATAGGGCTGGTAGATTAATGACTGTCTTGATTAGCGGCGGGGCTTCTGATTCCAAATCCGTTGCAGCAATGCGCTCTATGGTGATTGCTATGGGCGAAACGCCTGTCGTGGTCTGCAACCATTTGGAGATGACCGGCGGCGACCCTGCGCGCATTCAGGCGATGGCGGCTGTGGATATCGGCAAGGTATCCGGCGTGATCGTGATGGGCAGCAACGCCGACATCGAGCCGAGCCTGTATGGCGCAGTCCGCCATCCAAAAACACAATCACAAATGGATAAGCCGGAGACGGCAGCGCGCGCCGCGTATGAGATGCGCCTGGTGCAGCAAGCCATCGCCCGTGGAGTTCCTACTCTTGGCATCTGCGGCGGGGAGCAGATCATCAATACGGTCACCGGCGGCACACTGCACCAGCACGTGCCCGACCTGCTGAAAAACCCCAATGACCCCAATGCCAAGGAAGATAATCGCCACTCTCAAAACCCTGACCTTATCGCTCCTTACATTCCGGTGGAACTGGTGAAGATTGAGCCGGACAGCATGCTCGCCTCGATTGGCGGGAATACCGCCAGCGTCTATACCCCTTCCCGCCTTGCCCCTCCTCCGGGCGTGATTTTGGAAAACAGCATGCACCATCAAGCCGTGGATAGGCTGGGCAAGGGTATGCGCATCGCCGCGCGCTCCATCGAGCCGGACCGACCGGATGTGCAGATTACGGAAGCGATTGAGGCTGACCCCAACGGCCCGTACGGCAAGCAATTCCTGGTCGGTGTGCAATGGCACCCCGAATTCGGCGCCAGCGATTTTTCAACCAAGCTGATTAAAGCCTTTACCGAGCATAGCCGCGAATACGCGCAGGCTCACGGCGTGCAGGCGGATATTGCTTACGCCATGCAGCGCACGGCGCAAAGCATCGAGCCGGACAAACGCGAAAAAATCGAGGAGACATATACGCCGGCTCCCGGCAGCTGGGCGGAGTACGTGTTGAATCGCGGGCGGCAGCAAGGCCGCACCGCGGCATAACCAGCCTTCTATCTTGAACCGCCGGAGCTTCGGCGTATGATGAGGCCTCATGCGCGTATTCTATTATTGGTTTATTACCATCCTCATCGGCTCGACCGCCTACGACTACTGGAGTATCCCCAATCGTGAGGAAGCGTTTGGAAAGCTATGGATCGGCGATAATACCGCACGCGCGCGCGAATTGCTTGGCAAGGCCTCGGACTTCCACCGCTGCGGCGAACCTCCGGAACGACATACGGAAGCGCTGACGCTTGAGCAATGCAAGAAAGGAGTGGCGGAAGTGCATTCCTTCCCGCAATGCCCACGCATCTGCCGCCTGTTTAACAAAGGCTGGTTTTCGTTGAGCTTCGACCAGCACGGCAACATGGTCTCCAGCGCCTATTTCTCCCCGCCGAAGCGGTAAACCTGCCTCTCCCGCATGCGGGCATGGTTGCATAGCACTTTAAGATTGCCATCCCGGCGCAGGCGGATGACGAGTAATCCGTTGCTGATTGCGCTATGCATCAATGGCCGTATATGGGAGGGGTGAAAGTATTGGAACATTCGTTAGCCCTATTATAGCATAACCGCCTCCATGCCCATCGGTGACACCCAAACCCCTTCCCTCCCCCTGCGCCATTTTTTGCTGGCGCTGGCCGTGGTGGCGGTGTGGGGCAGCAATTTCGTCGTCATCAAAATCGCGCTCGGCGAGATGCCGCCCCTGCTGTTTGCGGCGCTTCGCTTCACTTTCGTGCTTCTGCCCGCCGTTTTCTTTCTGCCGAAGCCTAATGTGCCGTGGGGCAATCTCGCCGCTTACGGCATCCTGATCGGGGCAGGCCAGTTCGGGCTTCTGTTCATCGCCATGCGCGCGGACATCTCGCCGGGGCTGGCTTCTCTCGTTATTCAAACACAGGTGTTTTTCACCATCGCGCTGACGCTCATCGTGGATAAGGAGCGGATCAGGCCGTATCAAGTGTTAAGCCTCGCGGTGGCGGCCTGCGGCATCGTCATCATCGCCGTGCATGCGGGCGGCGGCATTACGTTCAAAGGGCTGGCGCTCACCCTCGGCGCCGCGTTCAGCTGGGGGGTGGCAAACCTCGCCAGCAAGCGCGCAGGCCGGGTGAATATGCTGGCTTACGTAGTATGGTCGAGCCTGTTTTCGTTGCCCTTCCTCTTCGCTTTTGCTTTCATGCTGGAAGGCGCATCCGCGATCGAAGCGGCGCTCCGCCATGCCAGCCTTGTCACCTGGGCTGCGGTGTTGTGGCAATCGGCAGGAAATACGATGTTCGGCTATGCCTGCTGGGCGTGGCTGCTGCAGCGCTATCCGGCGGCGGCCATCGCGCCGATGGCGCTCCTGGTGCCGGTATTCGGCATGGCGTCCTCAAGCCTGGTATTGCAGGAAAGCCTGCCTGCGTGGAAGCTTATCGCAGCGGGGGCGGTGATGTCCGGCCTGGCGGTAAACGTGCTATGGCCGCGGTTTAGGCGAAGGACTTAATCCTCGACATTCATGTTTTCTTCCACGAAGGAAAGCCCGGCCTCGCCCGCCTCGTCCTCGTCCAGCTCGTCCATGCCTGCGGCGCTTTGCGCATCGTCAAACGCTTCCTTGATTTCGTCGTCCCTCTCCTCGCGGGCGGGGGCGATGCGCGCGGGCGCTTCCATCGCGCGGCGGCGGGAGAAGCTGTTTAAGGTTTCTTCCTTCAATGTTTCGAGGGAGATGGTCTCCTCGGCGATTTCGCGGAGCGCCACTACCGCATCCTTATCGTTGTCGCGGTCGATGGTCAGCGGGTTGCCGGAGGCGATCTGTTTGGCGCGCTGCGCGGCCACCAGCACCAGCTCGAACCGGTTGGGGATGTGGAGAATGCAGTCTTCGACGGTGACGCGCGCCATGGGTGATCCTTAATTTCGCTTGAAAGAGGCTCTTAATAATGGTTTTCTCACGGAAAGACAAATATTTTATAAATTTTTGCGCCCCCACTGCGATTGAAATGGCCGAGCTGCTTAACCTCAAAGAATCCAAGGACAAAAAACTCCCTAAACCGGAGTGGATACGGGTCAAAGCCCCTGTCTCCAAGGAATACCAGGCCACGCGGGACGTTATCCACGGCTTGAAACTCAATACCGTCTGCGAGGAAGCCGCCTGCCCCAATATTGGCGAATGCTGGAGCCAGAAGCACGCCACGGTCATGATTATGGGGGATACCTGCACCAGGGCGTGCGCCTTCTGCAACGTGAAGACGGGCGTGCCGGGAGCCTTAAACCCGCATGAGCCGGACAATCTCGCGGCAGCCATCGCCCGGCTGGGCTTGCACCATGTCGTCATTACTTCCGTGGACCGGGACGATCTGGAGGATGGCGGGGCGGAGCATTTTGCCAAGTGCATCTTGAAAATCCGGCTCACCTCGCCCGGCACCACCATCGAGGTGCTGACGCCCGATTTCCTGCGCAAGGAGCACGGCATCGGCGTGGTGGCGAGAGCCAAGCCGGATGTCTACAACCACAATATCGAAACCGTGCCGAGGCTCTATAAAACCATCCGCCCCGGGGCGCGCTATTTCGGCAGCCTCCACCTGCTCAAGACGGTCAAGGAACTCGACCCTTCCATCTTCACCAAATCCGGCATCATGGTGGGGTTGGGCGAAGAGAAGGACGAGGTGCTGCAGGTGATGGACGACCTCCGCGCCGCGGATGTCGATTTCATGACCATCGGCCAGTATTTGCAGCCCACGCCCGCGCATGCGCCGTTGCAGGCTTACGTGACGCCGGATGAATTCAAATATTACGAGCGCATGGCCAGGGCTAAGGGCTTCCTGATGGTCTCCAGCTCCCCGCTCACCCGCTCCTCCTACCACGCGGGCGAGGATTTCGCGGCGATGAAGAAGGCAAGGGATGCAAAGCTTGCGCCGTAACCCGTGGGCATGACGGGCAGGAAACCGCTGGCGAAGGGCTTCCTGGCCGCAGCCTTGCTGCCGCCTGTCTACGCCGAGCCTTTAGAGCCTCAGGCGGATGGCATCCATGCACGGGCGGAAGGAGCGACGCTGCGCGGGCTGCTGCGCAAGGAATTCAGCCGCGCCAAGGCGCTCTCCTATGCCAAGGCGCGCGAGGCGATGTACCGGGAAGTCGATAATTACGACGGCGAGATCACGCTGGTTTACACGGGCGAGAAAGCCACGCTGGACGGCAATGGCCAGCCGCCGGGGGATGTCAACTGCGAGCATGTGAACCCGCAATCGTATTTCCGCGTCGCCTCGGGACGGACGGATATTCACAATTTAAAGCCCGCGCGCGTTAAGGTGAACTCCGCGCGCAGCAACAAGCCGTTCGCGGACATTCCCGACCGGGAGACGGAAAGCTGGTACAAATCCGCACGCGCCGAAGGGTTGCCGAGGGAGGACATCGACGCCTACAGCGAATCCACGCGCAAGCAGTTCGAGCCGCGCGAGGCCGATAAGGGCGACATCGCGCGGGCGATGATCTACGTCTACGTGATTTACGACGACGGCATCGACAAGGCCTGGGCGGAGCGGCAGATGCCGACCCTGCTTCAGTGGCACCGGCAAGACCCCATTCACCCACAGGAGCGCGAACGCAGCGAGCACATCCGCCGGTTCCAGGGCAACCACAACCCGTTCGTGCTCGACCCGAGCCTCGCCGAGCGCGCACTGCGTGACATCGTTGGGCACCAAGGGGATAACCGGATTATGAGCATCATCGGCGTGCGGCGCGGCAGGAAAGAAGATATGCCGCACCCTCTCGATTACCATGACCCGCGCGTGAACATGGTGTTCCTTCCCGCCGGCGAAGCCTTGCGGCTGATGCGCTGGCCGGATGCGCCGCTGCAAGGCGGGGAGATGTCGCGCGAATGAGGCGCGCATCGTGGTATAAGCTCATGCTCTGGCTGCCCGTGCTGCTTCCGCTGATTTTTGTCGTTGCCACGGGGCTGGCGCTCATACTGATGGGTGGAAAGGCGACCGGATGGCTTGTCATTCCTTACGGCTTTGTCGGTTTCGTAACGTTTCTCTTAGGCCTTCCGATGTTTTTAATCTGGCCGCAATACTTGGCATTCGTTGTGGGATGCGTAATGTGGATGCGAAAACACGGGGCGGAGGCCTTCTGGCAAAACCGCTACCGGTTGCCTTTAATCTTCGCCCCGGTTGCAGGTATCGGTTTTATCCTTTACTCCGCCTTCCTGGCGGATTACGGGGCATTCAGCAAAAGCTCCGAAAAAATAACACTCGCCGCCTTCATCGGCTTTTGTGCGGTTCCTTATGCGTATCTCTACGTTGCGCTGGCCGGCGGGCTGACGCGCTATGCCGAGAAAAAGCAATGGATTGCACCGGTTGACGCAGCGCATTAACTATTATATAATAACATATTAAAACTCATACACAATTACGGCACGCATGCGGTTTATCACGGAGCAAGTCGGTCAAGCCATGCAGAACGTGGCCGGTCTTTGGCAGCCTTCCAGCGCCCCGACGCCTGCGGAGGAGATGGAAATGGCCGCGCTCAACGCGCAGCTGCCGCGCCTTAAAGGCCATGAGGCGGAGGAATCC
>CAYMDD010000101.1:4656-6260 GCA_964389045.1 uncultured Rickettsiales bacterium | reverse complement strand
ACCGCGGAGGAAGTGGCCGAGATTCGCTCGTACGCCGACAACTACGTGGGGTACCGGCTCGACTACATGACCGGAGAGGCCACGCCCCCCGACATCCGGCCGGAGGCTCGCTGATGGCGGTCTCCACCAAACCCGCGCGCGGCATGCGCGACTTCCTGCCGGCCGACGTCCGGCGGCGGCAGTACGTGATCGGCGTCGTCGCCGAGGTGTTCCAGAGCTACGGGTTCGAACCCCTCGAAACGCCGGCCGTCGAGAACATCGAGACGCTCACGGGCAAGTACGGCGAAGAGGGCGATCGCCTCATCTTCAAGATCCTGAAGCGCGGCGAGGGGGCCGGGACGGGCGAGGCGGATCTCGCGCTGCGCTATGACCCCGCCTACGGCGCATTCCACCACCCGTTGCAACTTTCCCCGAGCGACCTTTACACGGTGGAATTCTATGTTAAGCGCCGCGATGCCATCGAAGAAAGGCTTTCCGCCATCCATGATTTCACCGCCGCCGCTCTCCGCATCCAGCAGATTTGCGCGGAAAAGCGCGGCATCCACAACCCGTTCGTCTTCTGGCATGAGGGGCTGGAGGCATTGCTGCTCGCCTTGCTCGCGCATACGCCGCCCGCCGCGATGAGCGCAATCCTCCGCCATTTGAGCCAGGACATCCAGCGGAGGCGGAAGGGATTTCCCGACCTGTTTTTATGGAAAGACGGCAATTACCGTTTCCTCGAAGTCAAATCCCCCAATGACCAGCTGGCGCCGCATCAATATCAATGGCTGCAATTTTTTAAGCTGCACGGCGTCGAGGCCGCTATTCAGCGCGTGGAGTGGAAAGCGCCCTCCTTCGTCTCCTGAAGCGGATCGCATGCGCGGCCATCCAGCAGAGCAGCGCCCAGGCCAGGCCCGCCGTCCAGCCGGCCAGCACATCGCTCGGATAATGCACGCCCAGATAGATGCGGCTTAAGCCGATAAGCCCGGTCAGCACCAGCGCGAAACTCAAGATGCATAAGGCCGCTCTGCGGCGCGGCGTCATCTCCGCCAGGATCACGCCCACCGCCAGGTAGATCGCGGCGGAACTCATGGAGTGGCCGCTGGGGAAGCTTAAACTCGACACTTCCACCAGATGCGGAACGATGTCCGGCCTCGCCCGCGCGAAATATTCTTTGAGCGCGTGATTGAGCAGGCTTCCGCCTGCGCCTGCGAATATCAACAGCAGCGCCACGCCGTAACGCCGCACCGCCAGGCTGAAGGCAACCGCCATGATAACCAGCAGCGTCAGCACCGCGTATCCGCCCAATGCGCTGATGTCCCGCATGGCGGGAAGGAGCCATGCCGGGCCGACAGGGGTGCTTGTGTCATCCCGCAGCCGCAGCGCACGCAGGATGGCTGCGTCCACGTCGCGCGTATCCCCCTCCAGCATGTCGTCCGCAAGCTCGGCGAAGCCAAGCAGCATCGCCGCCAGCACGAAACAGCTGCCAATGATGATAAGGATCTGCCTGTCGGCCTTCCGCGCAAATTCCCAGGCTTTCGACCGCCGGAATCCTGCAAGCACGGAAGCTAACCGCCGCTCTGGTCTTCCGGGCGCTCGCCGATATCGCCTCCGCCGCCGCTTTG
>CAYMDD010000101.1:0-4646 GCA_964389045.1 uncultured Rickettsiales bacterium | reverse complement strand
CCTTGGCATCGTCCGATGCGGGCTTTTCGGCGCTCTGCTCAACTTCCAGCGTATTGTCCATCTTTATGACTCCGCCAAGCCGGGGTTTTCGCGGTCGATGCTTCTGGGCACCGCTTCGCCCTTGGCGTGGTCGCGCCGTTCGGGCACTTCGTCCGCCCCCAGCGTTTCAAACGTCTCCGGGCGGGCGCCGTGCGCGGCGGAGAACCCCATCTCCAGCGCATTTTGCGGATTGCCGAAAATGGCGCGGGTTTTCGCGTCCACCGGCACCGGCTCTTCCGTGGCGGGAACGCGCGATTTATCCAATGTTACTGCCATAACTTCTCCTACCCCGCCTTGTCCATCTGCGTGGCGAGTTTGCGCGCATCGGGGCTGACTTCGTTGCGCTTGAGTGCTTTGCCTGCCGGGTCGATATCCCCTGCATGGCCTGGAGTAGGTACTGTGCTGTCTGTATTGCGCATCGGGCTGGTGCCTGCGGAGGTGTTAGGCGGATAAGCGCCGGCGCTGGTACCGGGCATGCTCATCGGCGTTTTCCAATCGGTATTCTTGGCATTCTCGCTTTTTGCATCGGGCTTTTCCATGCTGCCGCTCCTTGTTTGTTTACTTTAAATCGATATCGTGCGCTTGGCCGCATAAAAAATCAGCCTGAGGGCAGCAGGCGCATGTAAACAATGCGTCAAGAAGCGCTTTTTAAGCCAGTAGCGCGATGACCGCCGCTTTCTCCAGCGTAAAAAACGTCGGGGTCAGCTGCGCGTTCAGCAGAGTTTCTTCTTGTTTCTCGATCCTAACCGCGCAGCTGCGCCCGGAGGCGGTCAGATCTTCCAGGGCGGCATTATCCTGCTGTGTCATCTCCCCTTCCGCCGACAGGAGGATGCCGCCTTCCTGCCGCTCGAACGAGAGCGCATCCGCGGCAAACGCCAAGATAACGCGTTTCGAATCGGAGAAGGTCAGCGTATGCAAGCCCGGCTACCCCACGGGCTGCGTCGCCTCGAATCCGGGGCGCTTGAGCACATGCGCGAGCCAGGTGTCCAGCTCGGGATGCGAATGCTCCCATTGCAGGTGCGGGTGGCGGAAATGTAGATAAGCCAGCGCGCAGGCGAGCGTCAACGTCCCGATGTTCAGCATGGCGTCGCCGGGCAGGGAGTGGCGTGATATCACGTCAATCGTGCGCATGATCGCCTGCTCCCGCCGCTCGATGCGGTCCGGCCATTGCTTTTCCTCCGGCCTGCGCCGCTGCAGGATCAGCTCCACGGCGGCATCGATCATCCCATCCGCCAACCCCGCAAGGGCGAGCACAGCAAACCGCTCCGATTTCTTTTCCGGGAAAAACGGCGGCATATTCGAGGGAAGCGCGTCAAGGTATTCACAGATAATCGGGCTATCGACGATGCAGCCGCCTTCTTTCGTCACCAGCGCAGGCACGCCGCTTAAAGGGTTCACTGCAAGCAATTCCGCAGGCGAAGCGTGGGGATCGGTTTCTTTAAATTTAACCTGGCTCTCCAGCCCTTTTTCGATCACCAGCACGCGGCACTTGCGGGCATAAGGGGAGTTAGGAGAGTAAAAGAGCTGCATATGGGCGATAAGTGATGAGTTGTGAGTGATGAGCCGTCATACAGATAGTCTTATTCGTAAGAATACAATCATTTTCTCATCGCTTATTACTCGTTGCCCATCACTAAAATGAGAGCGCCTTCGCCTGTTTCACGCCCGGCAGAGCAGCAATGTCAGCAAGCACCTGCGGCGCAATCTCTTCATCCACCTCCACTAGCGCAATCGCATCGCTGCCTGCCGCCTCCGCCCTACCAAGGTGGAAATTGGCGATGTTGATGCCGTGCTTGCCCAGAAGCTGGCCTAAGCTGCCGATAAAGCCGGGCTTGTCCTCGTTGTTCACGTAGAGCATGCGCTCACCAAGCCCTGCTTCCAGGCGGATATCATTGACCTGCACGATGCGCGGGGAATCGCCGAATAAGGTGCCCGCCACACAGCGCGTGCGTTTCTCGGTCGTCACCGTAATGCGGATCAGCGTCTGGTAATCCCCCGCCCGCTCATGTGAAGCGCTCGTCACCTCAATGCCGCGCTCCTTGGCGATGACCGGGGCGTTCACCATATTCACCGATTGCATCTGCGGCGCAAGCAGGCCTTTCAAGGCCACTGCCATCAGCGGCTTGATATTGAGTTCGGCCACCCTGCCTTCGAATTCCACCAGCACTTTTTTCAAGCCCGTCTCCGTCAGCTGCCCGGCAAAGCCGCCCAGCTGGTCGGCTAACTGTAAATACGGCTTCAGCTTCGTGGCATCCTCCGCGGAGACGGACGGGATGTTGAGCGCGTTCGTCACTGCCCCCGTGGTGAGGAAATCGGCCATCTGCTCGGCAACCTGCACCGCTACGTTCTCCTGCGCCTCCGTGGTGGATGCCCCTAAATGCGGCGTGGCGATGAATTGCGGCAACCCGAACAGCGCGTTTTCCTTGGCAGGCTCTTTTTCGAATACGTCAAACGCAGCACCCGCCACATGGCCGGACTCAATGGCTTCCTTCAAATCCGACTCATTCACCAGCCCGCCCCGTGCGCAATTGACGATGCGCACGCCTTTTTTGCACTTGGTCAGCGTCTCTTTGTTGAGGATATTGCGCGTCTGCTCGGTTAAAGGCGTGTGCAACGTGATAAAATCGGCGCGCCTCAGTAAGTCATCCAACTGCTCGATCTTTTCCACGTTCATGGCTTTGGCGCGCTCCGCCGAAAGAAACGGATCGTAAGCGATCACCTTCATCTTCAAGCCCTGCGCCCGGTCGGCCACGATGGAGCCGATATTCCCCGCGCCGATCAGCCCCAGCGTTTTCCCCGCCAGCTCCACGCCCATAAAAGCGTTTTTCTCCCACTTGCCCGCATGCGTCGAGGCATTAGCCTGCGGAATCTGCCGGGCGAGCGCCATCATGAGGGAAATGGTATGCTCAGCGGTGGTCACCGAATTGCCGAACGGCGTATTCATCACCACGACGCCCCTGGCGGTCGCCGCAGGCACGTCCACATTATCCACGCCGATACCGGCGCGCCCGACCACTTTGAGCTTCTTCCCCGCCTCTAGCACTTCTTTCGTCACCTTCGTAGCCGAGCGGATGGCGATGCCGTCATACTCGCCGATGATCTTCAGCAGCTCAACAGGCTCCAGCCCGGTCTTGATATCGGCTTCGACGCCGCCTTGCTTAAAAACGTCAATGGCTTGGGGGGAGAGCTTATCGGCAATCAGGACTTTGGGCATGGAATTCCTACTGAGTGGCAAGTTTTTCTTTGAGTAAATCCTGTCGCGTAAACAATGGCTGCATGCAATCGTCAATATGTTTTCGCAATGGCGGATATTTGATCAGATCGTAGGCCTGCACGTCAACGGTGAAAGGCAGCAGGCTTTCCGTAAAAACAGTATGGATTCTATCCAGCGTTCGCTGGTCACGCAAGCCGTAGAGGACAAGATCGACATCCGAATTGAGCCTGGCTGTGCCGGTCGCGCGTGACCCGAACAAGCCCACTTGTTCAATGGCGTCTGCAAATGGAGCAAGTGCGTGGCAAATTAGAAGAATTTGATTCGGATTCAACCCGTGGTCAGCCATGGAACGGTCTCTCAACGAGCTTTTCCATCAGGTACATGTAAAATGCATCGAAGCGGTAAACCCAGCGGGGCTTGGAAACATCATCCGGCATGGTGAAACCTCACATTCCCTGCGCCTTGCCGCTATCCATTCCTTCAATGAAAAACCGCGCGTACTGCGTGGCCGCATCCACCACGCTGCGCGCGTATTCCTTCGCTTCGCTTAAGCGCTCCTCGTCTATCCCGCTTGCCGTTGTCTGACGTGCTTCCGCCTCCTTTGCCACACTGTCGAACGCCTTGGCCACGAATTGCATCAACGCCAGCGTACGCCGGGATGAAGATGGCGAAGGCAATGCTTCCTGCTGCTGCTCACGCCTGACCTGGGCGGCGACATCTTTGCGCAGCTCCAGCACATTGACGAGGTGATCGACGCCGTCCACTTTTACCGTCGTGTCGGCTAGCCCATCCTTCTCCAGCGTCTGCGTGATACGCGCGAAAGCCTCTGCATTCAGCTCGAATTGCGTCGTGTCCATTTTCGACATGTCAAGCGGCTGCGACGCGCCGCCTAGTTTCCTCTGCCTGTCAAAATCCGCTATGGCCTGCATACGCAGCGCGACCGGGTCGCCCAGCACTGTCAGCAGCCGGTTGCTCATCGCCCGTGCCGTTAAAAAGGCTACGAGCGTTTCATCACCGTATGCTTCATTCTTCCGTGCCATAAATTTCCCTTAAATATTGCATTACGCCGCCTTGGCAAACCCCGCCTTCACCTCACCCCACGCCCAGTCGAGCCAGGGGAAGAGGGCTTCCAAATCTTTCGTTTCCACCGTCGCCCCACCCCACAGGCGCAAGCCCGCAGGCGCATCGCGGTATGCGCCGATGTCGTAGGCTATGCCTTCCTTTTCAAGCATTGAGGCAATTTGCTTCGCACCCTCGGCCTGCTTTTCTTCCGAAAGGGCTTGATAGGCCGGATCGACGATCTTCAGGCAGATCGAGGTGCAGGAGCGCGTCTCCTTCGCCTCCGCCAGGAAATCCACCCACGGCGTTTTTTCCGCCCAATGCTCGACGGCTT
>CAYMDD010000100.1:1881-6349 GCA_964389045.1 uncultured Rickettsiales bacterium | reverse complement strand
CCCCAGCACGGTGTATGCCCCGCGCATCTGCTGGAAGAAACCGCCCAGGAATTCCGGCGGCTGAAACCCCAGGCCGTTGCACACCGCTCCCAGCGCAAACCCGTACAGCACCGGCAGCCGCGCCACCTTCTTCACCGCGTCCATCGCGGTATGCTTGCCCCGGGCGCTCACGTAATACCCCACCGTGCTCTCATAAATCGTCGTGCCGAGCATGAGGATAATGTAGAGGCTCACGCCCGTGTCATCGAACAGCAGGATGGCCACCGGCAGCCCGAAATACCCCACATTGGCGTTGCCTGCGGATAAGCTTAAAATATTCCGCGTTGAATCCGTGTAGACATATCCGGCCACACGGTACATCGCCGTGCACAGGAAACTGCTGATGGCAAACGTCACCAGCGGCATCAGCAGCACGGGCGCCGAAAGCGGCGCGGCCAGCGCCCCGTGAAAAAACACCACCGGCACCACCAGGAAATAAAGGATCTTGGACACCCCGATCCCCTGCACCTGCAGATGCCGCGCAGCCACAAACCCCATCCCCATCAGGAGGTAAAGCGGCGCGATGCGGAGCAGCAGGTGGGTGAAGATGTCCATGCCCCCTTCTGTCATTGCGAGCGCAGCGAAGCAATCCATTTTGCGGTATGCTCATGGCCTGGATTGCTTCGGCGCTTGCAGCGCCTCGCAATGACATTATACATCTGCCTTATGAAACGCTCCGTCCGCACCGTTGCCCTCATCGTCGCCGCCGGCTCCGGCCAGCGCTTAGGCGGGGACGTGCCCAAGGCCTATGTCAACCTCCACGGCAAATCGCTTCTTGCGCATGCCATGGAAGCGTTCCTTACCCACCCTGGCATCGACAGTGTGCGCGCCGTCATCGCCCGCGCGCATCATCCGCTTTACCGCAAGGCCAGCCAGGGCTTGACCGCTTTTCCTTGCGTCATCGGCGGCGCCACGCGGCAGGAATCCGTCCTGCGCGGGCTGGAGAGCCTGGAGGGAAGAGGCGTCGAGCGCGTGCTGATCCACGATGCCGCCCGCCCTTTCGTAGACCATGCGCTTATCACCCGTGTGCTGGAAGCGCTGGATGAATATCAAGCCGTGCTGCCCGCCCTGCCTGTGGAGGACACCATCTGGCAGCAAGGTGAACGGCGCCTTACGCCCCTTAACCGCGCTACGCTCTTGCGGGCGCAAACCCCGCAAGGCTTTCACTATGCTTCGATCCTGCAAGCCCACCGCCGTTTCCGCGCGCATGCCGCCACCGACGACATCGCCCTTGCCGAGATGGCGGGGCTTGCGCTAGGGATAGTGGAAGGCTCTCGCCGGAACTGCAAGCTCACCACGAAAGACGATTTCCACGCCATGAATCAATCTTCGCAGCCCAAACGGGAAACCCGCACCGGCAACGGCTTCGACGTCCACGGCTTCGCCGACCACGACCCCGCCAAGCCCGAAAGCAGGCGCGCCGTCTCGCTCTGCGGCGTCAAGATCCCCTACCCGAAACGCCTGGTGGGCAATTCCGATGCCGACGTGGGCTTGCACGCGCTGGTGGATGCAATCCTAGGCGCAATTGGCGAAGGCGATATCGGCATGCATTTCGCCGCCGAAGACCCGAAATGGTCGGGCGCCGATTCCAGCCGCTTCCTGCTGTACGCCTACCAGCTGCTCAAGCAGAAAAGCGGCGAGATCGTGAATCTGGACGTCACCATTATCGGCGAAAGCCCCAAGGTCGCCCCTCACCGCGAGGCGATGAGGAAGCACATCGCCGATTTGCTCAAAATCCCCGAAAGCCGCGTCAATATCAAAGGCTGCACGACGGAAAAAATGGGCTTCCTTGGCCGCGGCGAAGGCTTAGGCGCACTTGCCACCGCCACCGTCACCCTGCCGGTATGAGCAAACCGACGCTTGCTCAAGTCTACCGCCAGCCCGCGCTGCTGATCGCCACCTGGTTCGGCGCAGGCCTCGCGCGGAAATCCCCCGGCACGTTCGGCTCACTGGCGTCGCTCCCGTTCGCTTATATGATTCATTCTTCATTCGGCGGATTCGCGCTGCTTGTGTTTGCCATGCTTGCGTTTGCCGTAGGCTGCTGGGCCAGCGGCCAATACGTCAAGCGCCACCCCGGCGCGCATGATCCCGGCACCATCGTTATCGACGAAGTGGCCGGCCAGTCGCTCGCGCTCTGCGCCTTCGCGCCCACCTGGCAGGCGTATCTTTTAGGCTTCCTGCTGTTCCGGCTGTTTGATATTATCAAGCCCTGGCCGGTATCGTGGGCGGATAGGAAACTGCACGGCTCGGCGGGCGTGATGGTGGACGATCTGCTAGCGGGTTTTTACCCCGTGCTGATATTCCTGGCGCTCATTCTAATGGACTCTTTCAGCTCCCTTAAGCCATACTCCGCGCCCATATTGAGTTTTCTCGCACGCCATCATGTTTTCTGATCATTTACTGGCCAAAGCCAAGCTGCTGCTCGATGCCTGCAGCGAACAGGGCATAAAAGTCACCGCCGCGGAATCCTGCACCGGCGGGCTGCTCTCCGCGCTGCTGACGGAAATTCCCGGCTGCTCGAACTGCTTTGACCGCGGCTTTATCACCTACGCCAACAGCGCCAAAACCGAGCAGCTCGGCGTGCCGGAAGCGCTGATCGAGGAAAAAGGCGCGGTAAGCGAGGAAGTGGCCATCGCCATGGTGGAAGGCGCGGTCAAGTCGGCCAAGGCCACCATCGGCGTTTCCGTCACCGGCGTGGCCGGTCCTACCGGCGGCGGCGAGCGCAAGCCCGTTGGCACTGTCTGGATCGGCGCGATGCGCGAAGGAAGAGAGCCGAAAGCCCGGCATTTCCTCTTCCACGGCGACAGGAACGCCATCCGCCTGCAATCGCTGGAAGCGGCGATGGAAGCGCTGGAAGGATTACTGCACTAAAACCGTCAGCCGCTATATCCAGCCCTTCTCCAGGGATTTACGCAGCGCCGCCTCCACGCGGGCATTATACCCCTTGCCGGACGCCACAATGGCGTCAATCACATCCGGCGACAGCTTAAAACTCTTCACCCGCTTCGGCGCGGCGACACGCGGACGGCCTATCACTTTTTTAACGGCCTGGCGCGCTGCCGGAGGCAACTCGCTTATCCCTAGCATCGGCTTTCCCATCGCCTGCCATTCCGCATCGGTCACCGGCTTATCGGGATTCACGGATTTCTTTTTCATAACGCTTCACCTCTTTGACATTTGCTTTACGGAAACTGATAGGACGAATACGCCTGTTGCGCTCCGTCCAGACCAGTACGCATATCCTTCCATCGAGCGGCGCATACGTTATATAGCGCTTTTGGCGGCATCGCATTCGATATCCATACACTAAAAGTAGCTACTTTTAATCAATTTGTCAATGATCAAGTACGCCGCTTCTCCCGTATTCGCCCCGCTGCTCCTTCCCGCACCTGCTGCTGGCTTCGCTCCACCGCCAGCGCATCCGGCGGCACATCGTCCGTAATTACGCTGCCCGCACCGGTAATCGCGCCCGCGCCAACCGAAACAGGCGCCACCAGCGAGGTGTTCGAGCCGATGAATGCCCCTTCCCCAATCACTGTGTGATGCTTGGCGAAGCCGTCGTAATTGCAGGTGATGGTGCCAGCGCCGATATTGGCCTTCGCCCCCACCTCCGCATCGCCGACATAGGAAAGATGGTTGACCTTCGCGCCTTTGCCGAGCCGGGTGTTTTTCAGCTCCACGAAATTGCCGACATGCGCCTCCTCACCGAGCGAAGCGCCGGGGCGAAGCCGGGCAAAGGGGCCGATGACGGCATGATCTTCGATCACAGCCCCTTCGATGTGCGAAAACGAGCGGATCTCCACCCCCCTGCCCACGCGCACGCCCGCCCCGAATACTGTGAACGGGTGGATGACGGTATCCTGCCCGATGATGGTATCGGCGGCGAAAAACACACTGCCCGCATCCACCAGCGTCACGCCCGCTTCCATGTGCTGATGGCGCAGCCGCGCCTGCAGCGCCGCTTCTCCTTGCGCCAGCTGCGCGCGCGTGTTGACGCCCATCGATTCTTCCTCCGCCATCGGCTCCATGATTGTTTTCAAGCCCTGCTCCGCCGCCATGCCGATCAGCGCGGTCAGATAATATTCTTTTGTCACCGGCGAGGGCTGAAGAAGCGCGATGTTTCCCCGCAAAAACTCTCCCTCAAATGCTATCACCCCGCCCCACCCCCAGGGGATGCGCTTTTCCTCCTGGGAAGCATCCTTGCATTCCACGATGCGCTCCACGAACGGCTCCTCGCGCATCACCAGCCGGCCATAGCCGGTGGGATTGGATAAATGAATTCCCGATAGCGCGATGGCAGCGCCATGCCGTTGGCGCGCTTCTACCAGCGTCCGCAAGCTCTCGTGGCGCAGCAGCGGCGTATCGCCGTAGACGACCAGCACATTCTCTGCCTCGCCCACCGCTTCCATCGCCATCTGCACCGCATGGC
>CAYMDD010000100.1:0-1871 GCA_964389045.1 uncultured Rickettsiales bacterium | reverse complement strand
GCCGGTGCCTTTCTGCTCCGCTTGCACGGCAAAAACCGCGCCCGGCGCAAGGCGCTTCACCGCCTCTTCCACCCGCGGCATGCCCGGTGCGACGACCACGACGATGCGGCTCGGCGCTAATGCCGCAAGCCCCCGCATCACATGCGCAATCATCGGCTCGCCCCCGATGCGGTGCAGCACCTTGGGCAGATCCGAGCGCATGCGCGTGCCCTTGCCCGCGGCGAGCACGATGCAGGTGAGCCTCTCCGCCATCCTCACGCCTCCCCCACCACCAGTGTCAGCGCCGGTTCTTCCGCCGCGTCCAGCCATTCCTTGGGCAACTGCTTAGACGCCTTCGCGCCGAGCGTTTTCAGCATCTCCACCTGCCGCACCACGCTGCCCTTGCCGTCCACCAGACGGTTGAGCGCCTGGTCATACGCATTTTGCGCCTGCCCCAGCTGCCTGCCGATGGACTGCATGCTGTCCGTGAACAGCGCGAACTTGTCGTAAAGCTCGCCGCCTCTGCGCGCGATTTCCTCGACGTTGCGGTTGATCTTCTCCATGCGCCAGAGCGAGGCCACCGTCTGCAGCGTCACGAACAAGGTGGTGGGGCAGACGATCGCCACCTTCTTGTCCCACGCATAGGCGTGCAGCTCGCGGTCTTCCTGCATGGCAAGCGAGAACGCGCCCTCGATCGGCATGAACATCAGCACGCATTCGGGCGTGCGCATCTTCTCGTTGTCGTGGTAGCGCCGCTCGGCCAGCCCTTTCACATGGCTGCGGATCGAATTCAAATACTGTTTAAGGCACGCCCCGCGCTGCACCTCTTCCATCTCCGAACAGAACCGCTCGTAATGCGTCAAAGACACTTTCGCATCGACGATGACGTGCTTGCCTTCCGGCAGGTGGATGACCACGTCCGGCTTCTGCGCGCTGCCGTCCTCCACGTGGCGCATGGCAAGCCCTTCTCCTTGAAGCACGTAATCGCGCCCGCGCTCGAGGCCTGCGTCTTCCAGGATGCGCTCCAGGATCACCTCTCCCCAGTTGCCTTGCGCCTTCACGTCGCCTTTCAAGGCTTTCGTCAGCCCGTCGCTCGACATCACGATGCGCTGGATTTCCTCTTTCAAGCTGCGCTGCTCGTTGCTGGCCTGCCCGAAGGATTGATCCACCTTGCTCTGGAATTCGCTCATGCGCTCTTTGAGCGGATTGAGCAGCGACGCGAGCGTCTCCTGCGAATCCTTTAAGGACGCCTTCGACATTTCGCTTAAGCGCTGAGTGTTGGCTTCGAAGATTTTCCCCGCCATCTGCTCGAACTGCAGCTTCATCTGCTGGTGCAGGGATTCCATGTCCGCCTGTTTCTCCATCAGCGCCTTTTTCTCCGCACCCGCCGCCGCCGCCTGCTCGCGCGCCGCCAATAATTCAGAGCGGATGGCCGCCAGCTCATCGCGCAGATCGTCGCGCTGGGTATTCAAGCCCTCCACCTGCGCGGCCAGCGCGGCGTTCTCGCGCACCGCCTTTTCATGCGTCTCCGCCGCAACCCCCGCTCCGGGCGCGGCAAGCTTCGCCATCGTTTTCGCCAGCACGAACCCTAAGATGAAGGCAACTGCAGCTATCGCTAAATATTCCATGACTGTCTATTTCCCCGTTATGCGCGCCACCGCCGCCTCGAACGAGACTTCCTGTTTCTCGCCCGTCTTGCGCGATTTGAGTTCCACCACGCCGCCCGCCGCGCCCTTCGGGCCGATGACCGCCTGCCACGGCAGGCCGATCAGATCCATGGCGGAAAACTTCACGCCCGCGCGCTCATCGGTATCGTCATAGAGCGCTTCGATGCCCTGCTCTTGAAGCGCGGCATAAAGCCGTTCGCACATGGCATCGCATTTCTCATCGCC
>CAYMDD010000099.1:5311-6387 GCA_964389045.1 uncultured Rickettsiales bacterium | reverse complement strand
GCGTATAAGGTACACGGCTGAGGTACACACGAGCATAATGGTCGGAACAAATAGCCAGATATATCAATATCATCTAGTTGGCTGTGGCAGGCCATCAAAAAAGCACGGAAAAATTATTTGTTGCTGGCGCATCATGCAGGCATGCGCTTTTATGCCGACCTCCATGTCCACTCCCGCTATGCGTATGCCACCAGCCGGTATGCGGATGTAAAGACGCTCTCGGGCTGGGCGTGCAAAAAAGGGTTGCAGGTGATCGCCACGGGGGATTTTACGCATCCGAAGTGGATGGCGGAGTTGAAAGCCTCGCTTACCGAAGCGGAGGACGGGCTTTACCGCCTGAAGCCGGAGCTGGAGAGGCAAGTTGCTGCCGCCCTCCCCGCGTCCTGCCCGTATTTCCTGCGGTATATGCTCTGCGTGGAAGTCTCCACCGTGTATGCGGAAAAGGGGAAGCAACGGAAGCTCCATCACCTGCTCTACGTGCCTTCGCTTGCCGCCGCGGAGCGTTTAAGCGGCAGCCTGGCGCCGTACGGCGACCTTACGGTGGACGGCAGGCCGACGCTCAACTTATCGTCGCGCGACGTGCTGGCGCTTACGCTTGCGTCCGACCCGCGCGCCTTCCTGATTCCCGCGCATATCTGGACGCCGTGGTTCGGGATGCTGGGGTCGAAAACCGGGTATGATTCGTTGCGAAGCGCGTATGGGGACTTGGCGGACCGCATCTTCGCCGTGGAAACCGGGCTTTCCTCCGACCCGGAAATGAATGCGCGCGTAGAATTTTTAGACGATGTGCGCGTCGTCTCCTTCTCCGATGCGCACTCGCCGCAAAAGCTAGCGCGCGAGGCGACGCTGCTCGATACGGAATTGAGCTTCGACGGCATCAAGCGCGCGCTGGCCGGCGGCGAAGGCTATATCGGCACGGTGGAATTCTTTCCCGAGGAAGGGAAATACCATCTGGACGGCCACCGCGCCTGCGGCGTGCGCCTGACGCCGGAGGAAACGCGAAAGCTCAATGGGCGTTGTCCGGTGTGCGGCAAGAAGCTCACCGTCGGCGTCATGAGCCGCGTGGAGGATTTGAG
>CAYMDD010000099.1:0-5301 GCA_964389045.1 uncultured Rickettsiales bacterium | reverse complement strand
ACGCGGCGGCGCGCCGGGCGGCTGGAGAAGGAGCATCCCTCCACCTCGTCCCCCTCCTCGAAATCGCCGCAGAGGCATTGCAGGTGAAGCCGCAAAGCATCAAGGCAGAGCGGCTTTATGACCGCCTGATCGAAGCGCTGGGGCCTGAACTATACATTTTAAGCGAAGCGCCGCTTGAGGATATCGCCAACGTCTCAAGCGCAGTCGCTGCGGCTATCGGGCATATGCGGGAGGGTAACGTGGTGCGCGAGCCGGGGTATGACGGGGTATTCGGAAGGATTAAACTCCTGGATAATCCGCTTGCGCTTTAAGCCCGTTGCAATGCTGCACCGCAGTAATGAAATTGGTGGACTTTGCCCCTATATCTTTATTAAAGACTAGGTTTCCCTTTTCGAAGCCATGCCTCTTCGTTGTTTTTTCTCTAGGAGTTTTCCATGACCATGCAGGACGATATCGTCATTGTTTCCGCCGCGCGCACGCCGATCGGCATATTCAACGGGAGTTTGAGCACCCTTCCTGCTCACAAGCTGGGGGCGATTGCCATCGCGGAATGTTTAAGCCGCGCGAAGGTGGAGCCGGAGGCGGTGTCGGAAGTGATTATGGGGCAGATCCTGACGGCGCATTGCGGGCCGAACCCTGCCCGCCGCGCAGCGCTCGATGCGGGCGTACCGAAGGAAACCCCCGCCTGGGGCATGAACCAGCTGTGCGGCTCGGGCTTGCGCGCGGTGTGCTTAGGCTTCCAAGCGATCAAGACGGGCGACAGCAGCATCGTGGTGGCGGGCGGCCAGGAGAGCATGAGCCAGTCGCCGCATGCCATTCCTCTGCGCACCGGCGTGAAGATGGGGACTGCGACGATGGTGGACACCATGCTCTACGATGCGCTGGTAGACCCGTTCCACAATATCCATATGGGCGTGACGGCGGAGAATGTGGCGAAGAAATTCGGCATTACGCGCCAGCAGCAGGATGAATTTGCGCTTGCCTCTCAGCAGAAGGCGTCGAAAGCGATTAAGGAAGGCCGGATGAAAGACCAGATCATCCCCGTCACCGTTCCCAGCCGCAAGGGGGATGTGGTGGTGGATACCGACGAAGGGCCGCGCGCCGACACCACCATCGAAGGGCTGGCGAAGCTGAAATCGGCGTTCGACAAAGAAGGCACGGTGACCGCGGGCAACGCTTCCGGCATCAACGACGGCGCTGCGGCAGTGGTATTGATGAGCCGGAAGGAAGCGGACAAGCGCGGCTGCAAGCCGCTGGCAACGATTAAATCCTGGGCGCATGCAGGGGTCGATCCGGCGATCATGGGCATCGGCCCCATCTACGCCAGCCGCAAAGCGCTCGAAAAGGCGGGCTGGAAGCATCAGGACTTGGACTTGATCGAAGCCAACGAGGCCTTCGCCGCGCAGGCGATTGCCGTCAATAACGAGATGGGCTGGGATCTGGCGAAGGTGAACGTCAACGGCGGAGCGGTTGCGCTTGGCCACCCGGTCGGCGCTTCCGGCGCGCGCGTGCTGACCGACCTGCTCTATGAGATGGGCAGGCGCGATGCTAAAAAGGCTATTGCCACCTTGTGCATCGGCGGCGGCATGGGCGTGGCGATGTGCGTCGAGCGGTAAGGCGAGATGCGAGAACTCGAGGACTCGAGGACTCGCAAATAAATAAAATTTTGAGTTCTCGAGTTCTCGAGTCCTCGTATTACGGAGATTTAAATAATGACTCAACGTATCGCTTTAGTAACCGGTGGAACACGCGGAATCGGCGCCGCTATTGCCATTGCCTTGAAGGATGCAGGCTACAGAGTGGCGGTGAATTACGCATCGAACGATGAAGCCGCGAAAGCGTTTGCCAAGCAGCATCAGATTGTCGCCTATAAGTGGGACATCAGCGATTTCGAAGCGTGCCGGCAGGGTATTGCCGCCGTGCAGAAGGATATGGGCGGGACGGTGGAGGTGCTGGTGAACAATGCGGGCATCACGCGCGATACGGCCATGCACAAGATGACGCCGGAGCAATGGGATACGGTTATCAGCACCAATCTTAACGCCTGCTTTTACATGGCGCGTTGCGTAATCGAGTCCATGCGCGAGCGCAAGTTCGGGCGCATCGTCAACATCAGCTCAATGAACGGCCAGCTCGGGCAGTTCGGGCAGACGAATTACTCGGCGGCGAAGGCGGGGATTTTCGGGTTCACCAAGGCATTGGCGCGGGAGTCCGCATCGCGCGGGATCACGGTCAATGTCATCTCGCCGGGCTATATCGAGACGGATATGGTCAAGGCCATTAAGCCGGAAGTGATGCAGACGATCGTGGCGGGCATCCCGGTCGGACGGCTCGGCCAGCCGGAGGAAATCGCGCGGGCGGTGGTGTATCTGGCGGCGGATGAATCCGGGTTTATCACCGGCGAGACATTCTCGATTAACGGTGGACAGTACATGGAGTAGCGGCTGCGTTCAGCAGCGGGCGGACGAAAAGGTAAATCGCCAGGCCGTTAAAGCCATGCCAGAGAAAATGCGTGCCTACCGGAAATGCGCCGCAAAGCTGCATATCCAGCGTGCGCAGCGTCAGCGATACCGTAAACGCGCTTAGTCCGCCCAGATAAAATGCTGCACCTTTGCTGCGCAGCATAAAGAGCGTTATCAGTATCATAGCCGCCAATGCGGGCATGTAGCCGATGCTTCCGTTGAATTGATATTCCGGCGGCGTATACCAGGTTGCCTGCGAAACCATGAAAAAGGCGAATCCGCCCGCAAGCGCTGCGACAATCTGGCATTTGACGATGCGCAGCAGGAAGATGACGATATAGCCGCTTAGGAAAACGGCGATGGGGATGACGTCCATCAGCATAGTCAGGCGGTTGGCGAAAGTGTGGAATAGCGTGCTGCCCAATCCGATCGTCGCCACCAGAAAAATCAAAAGCTTCATTTCCCATGCGTGAGGGGATAGCCGTTTGCATGCTTTCCACAACGCATAAGCGGCAAGGAAAAATGCCGCGTTGCTGATGGCGTTAAGCGGCTCGGCCAGCAGGCCGGGATGCAGGCGTTCGCAGTAATGGTCAATCGGCGTAAAAAGCCAGGCCATCAGCTTTGCGTGGCCACTTCCTTCACTTTGCCCGCCAGCTGCTTCAGCGTGAACGGCTTGGCCAGGAAGTTGAAGCTGCGCTCGGAGCCGTAAGAGTGCATGAATACGTCTTCGGCGTAGCCGGAAATGAAGATCACTTTGATATTCGGGTATTCCTCCACGATTTTCTCGACCATCGAAGGACCGTTCATGCCGGGCATGATGACATCCGTGATGATCATCTCCACTTCCGATCCTTGCGCCTGCATGATCTCCAGCGCTGTTTCCGCGCAATCTGCCTCAAGCACCGTATAGCCTTTATTGCGCAACGCACGGCCTGAGAATATCCGCACCGGCGTTTCGTCTTCCACCAGGAGGATGGTGCCCCTGCCGGTCAAGTCGGTGGCGGCGCGCTCGCCGTTATCGGCCTCATTTACCTGGGGAGCGAGACCAGCGGATTGATGGCCGGGGAAATAGATATAGAAGGTCGTCCCCTCGCCTTCCTTGCTTTTGACATAAATGTAGCCGCCCGTTTGCTTGACGATGCCGTAGACGGTCGAAAGGCCAAGCCCGGTGCCGGAGCCGACCTCTTTGGTGGAGAAAAACGGCTCGAAGATTTTCTGCACGATATCGCGCGGGATGCCCGTGCCGCTGTCTTCCACCTCCACCAGCACGTAATTGCCCTTGGGGATGGCGTTGTCCTCCTCCGCCGCGGCAATCAGCCCGTGCGGCAAGCTGCCGCGTCCCGTGATTGCGGCCTTGCTGCTGCGGATGGTGAGCACCCCGCCTTCCCGCATCGCATCGCGCGCGTTGACGGCCAGGTTAATCATCACCTGCTCCAGCTGCCCCTGATCGGCTTTCACATGTCCCAGATCGCGGCCATGGATCATTTTGAGTTCGATATTCTCACCGATCAAGCGCCGTATCAGATTGGCCAGTTCGGCCAATACGTCGGTGATGTCGAGCGTTTTCGGCTGGAGGGTCTGCCTGCGGGAAAAAGCGAGCAATTGCCGCACCAGATTGGCGGCGCGGTTGGCGTTTTGCTTGATCTGCATAATATCGGCGAAGGATTGATCTCCCGCAGGGTGGCGCATCAGCAACAGGTCGCAGAAGCCGATCATCGCGGTGAGGAGGTTGTTGAAGTCGTGCGCTACGCCGCCCGCCAGCTGGCCTACGGCCTGCATTTTCTGCGAATGGGCGAAGCGCATCTCCAGGTTTTTCTGCTCCGTCACATCGATAAGGTAGAGGATGAATCCGCCCTCACCCAGACGGCTAGCGTAGAGCGATACCATGACTGCCGCGCCGCTCGGGAGCTTCAGCTCCAGCAGTTGCGGCGAGGCCGGAATATCGCCGGCGAGCATGCGCGTAAGTAGTGTCTGCGCCTCTTCCCGGCGCGCATCGCTTACCAGGGCATTCAAGCCTTCCGGCAGGCGCTCGGCGAATGCCTGGTGAGTCAGCTTGTGAAAGGCGGCGTTCGCCCCCGTGATGCTGCCTGCGCCGTCCAGCCGCAGCACGGCGAGCGGCGACACATCGATTAACTGCTGCAAGCTTGCGGTGCCGTGTTCACCGGAAAATATGCCCGGCTGCGTTAGTTCAGAGTTTTTTTTTACGCTGTCGCCCGAATCGACCCATACCACGATGGCATATCCGCTGACATTGCCGGAGGCATCCCGCTCGGCTTCCTGTTCCGCGTAGGCAGGAATGCGCGCGCCGGACTGGGTGATGAGCAGCACGCGCTGCCCGGTTTCAGCCGTTGCTTCCGCCTGCCCTTCGGCGTGTTCGGGGATAAGCACTGCATCGATGTGCAGGCGGCGCTCGGCGATGGCGCCTTTGGCATAGCCCGTCCACTCCTCGAATGCGCGGTTCGCATGGATGACCGCACCGTCCGCGTTCAGGCTGAGGATACCCATATCCAGATTATCGCTCAGGCGCTCAAACGCTTTGCTCAGTACGGATTGCTGCACATCCTGACGGCGCTGGGAGACGTAATCGCGCCCGCGCAGCAGGATGAACCGCCTGGGGCGGGAAAGCGGGTCTACCGTCAGCATCATCAGGCGTGGCGTGCCGTTGGCATCGTGAAGGGTGAAAACCACCTTCTGCATCGAGCCGTGGTCGATGGCTTTTTGGATCAACTCACGGTCTTCAGGTGAGACGACGCCGATTTCCAGGAAGGCCTCCAGCGTGCGGTTGCGCATCTGCGTGAAGCGCGGGAGAATCTGCTGCAATCCCTGGTCGGAATAGACA
>CAYMDD010000098.1:0-6456 GCA_964389045.1 uncultured Rickettsiales bacterium | reverse complement strand
CCTCTGCAAATGGCGTGTACGTATGCGTATCCGATAGAGTAACTTTCACGATATCACGAACACCCTCCGCGGCGTTGAAGTCACCGGGCATGTATCTGCCGTTGGCGCGGCGCTTCAGCTGATCCACCGCCTCCACGATCTCATTCATATACGGCGAATGAATGACCAGCGCTGCCCTTACGAAGTTATCAAGAAAGTCTTTCTGCCGATCATAGAGTTCACGGCATGGATGAGTCACTCGCTTCCGACCGGCAACACGCGCAGAAAGCGGAATTGCCGCGACCAGCGCATAGCCGCCTTCCCCAGGCTCATCCCGTTCGGGCTGCTTGTAATTCGCTAAAGCGCCGCCAAAAGCCTGGCGCTGTGAAGGTTTTTCCTCGCCTTCTTCCGCTTTCTTTTTTGCTTCTTCCAATTCTTTTGCGGTCTTCTCCGCCAGTGCGTTGAATGCGGCGAAGGGCTTATCTTTGTCCGGCCTGTAATAATCCATAGCTTTTGCTCTAGATAGTTTAGGGTTTCTGCGCTAGGTAGCATGTACTAATATTTCGTAATAAAGTCCATCGGTTTCCATGCCTTTCACTCCTCTCCGCATCCTGCTGACCAATGACGACGGCATCCACGCCGAAGGGTTGAAGATTCTGGAGAAAATCGCCAAATCCATCAGCGCCGATATCTGGACGGTGGCGCCTGAGACCGAGCAAAGCGGGGTGGCACATTCGCTCACTCTCCACACGCCGGTTCGCGTGCGCCGGATCAGCGCGCGGAAATTCGCCATCAGCGGCACGCCCACGGATTGTGTGCTCCTGGCCACGCAAACGCTGATTCCTCAGGCGAGAAAACCGCTGGCGCTGGTGCTCTCCGGCGTTAACCGCGGCTCCAACGTGGGCGACGACATCACCTATTCCGGCACGGTGGCAGGCGCAATGGAAGGCGTGCTGCTGGATGTGCCCTCGATTGCCATAAGCCAGCTTTTCAACGACGACCGCAATGTGCACTGGCAGACGGCGCTGGTCCACGCGCCCGCCATTATCGCCCGGCTTATGGAGGCAGGCTTTCCGCCGAAAACGCTCATCAACCTCAACTTTCCCGATTGCCCCCCGGATAGGGTCAAGGGCGTGCGCGTGGCGCGGCAGGGGCAGCGCTCGATGCGCGTAGCGCTGCATGCGCGGGTGGATCCGAAGAACCGACCTTATTTCTGGATCGGCGGCGCGCGGGAGAACGAGGCCGAACCGGACACCGACATCGCGCTGCTGGATCAGGGCTACATCACCCTCACCCCCATCCAACTCGACCTGACGCACAATGCCGCGCTGGCCGAACTGCGGCAGCGGTTCGCTTAACCTTTTTTTAGAAGGTCTCGGCTAAGGTTGCGCCGCATGCACACCGACATTCATTCTGCAAACCCGCTTATGCCGCCTTCCCTGCCGCCGGAGAGCATGGCCGACCGCATCCGCCTGATTATGCGCCTGCGCAGCAGCGGCATCACTGACACGGGCGTACTCTCGGCGCTGGAGAATACGCCGCGCGAGTTCTTCGTGCCGGAGATGTTCGCCGACAAAGCCTATGAGGATACCGCCCTGCCCATCGCCTGCACGCAGACGATCAGCCAGCCATCCATCGTCGGCTGGATGACCTGGGCGCTGGAGCTTTCACCCCGCTCGCGCGTGCTGGAAATCGGCACCGGGTCGGGCTACCAGACGGCGATCCTCGCCAAGCTTTCCCGCCTGGTCTATTCCGTGGAGCGCCACCAGGCGCTGATGTCGGAGGCCAGAGCCAGGCTCGAGGCGCTGGGCTTATCCAATATCATCCTACGCCACGGGGACGGCGCGAAAGGCTGGAAGGAAGCCGCGCCCTTCGACCGCATCATGGTGACGGCTGCCGCCGCCGCCGTGCCCGCCGCCCTGCTCGAACAGCTCGCGCCCGGCGGGGTGATGGTGCTGCCCGTGGGGCAACACGCGGGCGACCAGCTATTGCTGCGCATTCGCAAGGACTTAAACGGCGAAGTGCACACCCAGCACCTGATGCATGTACGCTTCGTGCCGCTGGTGGAAGGCCGGACGGTCTAAATTCACCGAATTGTCATATACAAACCGGGCAAAACCTTGGTATAAAGGGTTAATAACAATGTTTTAACCTTTGAAAAATTTTATGGCGCTGCCGGATAGCCCGAACGCTACCACCACAACTTCGCTTGGCGCGCAAGCTTCTTCCGCCGCATCGGAACATGGCGCCGCGTTCACGGTGCTGCGTAAATCGGTCGGCGATGCACTCGGCGCTATAGGCTTTAGCGGTGTTGTGGCGGCATTCACGTCTTTAAGCCTTTATGCTATTAATGCCGTTAATCCGGCTTTCACGGAAAACGTGATGCCTAAATCGCTGACGCCGACGGGTTTACTGGTAAGTGCCGGTCTATCCGTAGCTGTCGGCGGCTTGTCGATGATCGCGTCCGCTGCCATCAAACATACTATCGACTGTGAGAAGCGTGCGCACGAGACATGCCGTGAGCAGGGCAAAGACCAGCAGATCGTGCTGATGCCGGTACAGGGTGTTTCCATCAGCCAAGCGGTGGAAAAAGAGGCTGAAACCAAAAAGATTGACCCGGAAACGGTGGCGGGATTGAGCAAATTCTTTCAGGAAATGATCGCCGAGCGCGCGCCCGTTCAGCGGGGCGGCAGATAGGCGCTTGATTTTAGTGCATCCTTGCGTTTAGCTTAGGCGCACTACCTTTTTTGAAAAGCCTGTACGCATGCGCAACGCCGCCTTCGTTACCCTTGCATTAAGCCTCGCCGCCTGCACGCAGCCGCCCGCGCAGGTGCTCTATAAAGGCTCCGAGAGCCACGGCAAGCGCTCTTCCGGCGGCATGCAGGCCGCCGCGCCTCGCCCGTCCGCCCTCAGCGCTTACGAGGCGGAAGCGCCGCCCGCGGGGTACAGCAACACCACGGAGGGCGCGGCAGGCACTTCTTCCATCGGGATAAGCGACCTGCCCCCGCCTTCCCCCGCGCCCAAGCCCGCACCGAAACCGACCAGCGCCCTGACCCCGCCGGAAGCGCCGAAAGCGGAAGCGCTGAAGGCTGCCGGAGCCATCACCACCACGCAGCCGTGGAAGCCGAAGAACGCGGGCGAGACGCCTGCCAAAACCGCGTTTATCCTGCCCGCAGAAGGAAAAATCACCCAGCATTTCGGCAAGCAGGGCAGCACGGTCAATGACGGCATCACCATCGCCGCCGCTGAAGGCGAGCCGGTGGCGGCCAGCGCCGACGGCGAAGTGGTTTATGCCGGCGATAATCTGAAAGGCTATGGCAAGACGGTGATTCTTCGCCACGCGGGCGGGAAGAGCACCTCCTACGCACATATGGCGCGCATCGAAGTGGAGCGCTATCAGCGCGTGAAACAGGGCGACACCATCGGCTATGTCGGCGCCACGGGCGGCAAGCGCGACCCGCAGCTGCATTTCACCTTGCGCGACGGCAACAAGGCCGTTGACCCCGAATCCGTCATGAAAACCGCGCACGCGGCGCTGGAGTAAAGCGTTTAAAGGTCGGGCTTTCCGCTAATATACAAACACTTGACGCATTCATTTATTGCTAATACAATAATTTTTGTGGAAATCACTTTTGATCCTGCCAAGCGCGATCTCACTTTTTCCATGCGCGGGCTTGATTTTGCAGCTGCGCCGGAAATCTTTACAGGCGTTCATTACACTTTCCAAGACACGCGCCAGGATTATGGAGAAATTCGCTACATTACCGTGGGACGCCTTGACGGTCGCATGGTGGTGACGGTTTGGACACCGCGTGGCGCGGCTCGCCACATTATTTCTTTAAGAAAAGCCAATGCCAAAGAGCAAAAATACTACCGGGAAGAACTGGGTTGATCCCGACGACGCACCGCAATTAGACCGAACATGGTTTCAGCAAGCGGATGTGTATAAAGGCGCCAAGCTTGTGCGCCGCGGCAGGCCGCCGTCGGCGTCAGCCAAGGCGATGATCGCATTTCGCTTCGCGCCCGATCTGCTTGCGCATATTAAAGCATCAGGGCGGGGATATAATGCGCGCGTGGAAAAGATTTTGCGCGAAGCGGTGGAAGAGGGCCGTTTATAATCTCAGCTTCGTTCAAGCATTCAAATACCTTTCCGACTGCATCTCCATCAGCCTCGAAACCGTGCGCTGAAAGGCGAAGCTGCCGTCTCCTTCGGGGTAGAGCCTGTCCGCCGGGGCGGCAGCTGTGCAGATGAGCTTCACCTTATGCTCGTAGAGCGTATCGATCAGGATCACGAAACGTTTTGCCTCATTGCGCTTCTCCGGCGTCAGCACGGGAATGTCGCGCAGGATCAGCACGGAGAAGGCGCGCGCAATCTCTAGATAATCCGCAGGCCCGAGGGGCGCTTCGCACAGCTCGGCGAACGCCGCCGCCGCAATGCCTTTGCCGTAGCGATGCAGAATAAGCTCCCTTCCCTTTACGTGCAGCGCCGCCTTCTGCTGCGGCTGGCCATGCGCGATGGTGGCCAGCGTCTGCTCGATGAACCGCCCGGAATCTAGCCCCAGCGGCGTATGGTAGACCTTGCGCAGCGCCTGAATTTGCCGCCTGCGGTAATCATGGGGGGAATCAAGCGCCAGAATATCCATGCGCTGTTTCAGGAGTTCGGTGAATTTGTCGAAGCGCTCGGCTTGCACGCCGCCCTGGTAGAGCGATTCCGGCGGGCGGTTGGAGGTGGAAACCACCGTCACCCCCGCGTCAAACAGCCCGTCAAACAGGCGGAAGAGAATCGAGGCGTCGGCCACGTCCTCAGCCTGCAGCTCATCGAAGCACAGCAGCCGCGCCGAAGCGGCCACATCCGCCACCACGCGCGCCACCGGGTCGCCTCCGCCCTGATGCGAATCGCGCTCTTTACGGTAGCGGTGGAGGCTTTCATGCACCTCCTGCATGAAAGCGTGGAAATGGATGCGGCGCTTTTTAAGGGTCGGCGCGGTATGGAAAAACAAATCCATCAGCATGGATTTCCCCCGCCCGACATCGCCCCAGATATAGAGGCTTCGCGGAGTTGCAGGCTTTTTGATAAACGGCAGCCGCAGGCCGCCCGGCGCGGGCTTCAGCGCTTCGTGCAGCAGCTGGAGCCGTTTGAGCACCTCGCGCTGCGCCGGATCGGCGTGCAGCTTACCGTCGGATTCCAGTACATTGTAGGCCGATTCAGGATCAGGCTCGGATTGCGCTTTCATGCCGTTTGTCGTAAATCATAGGCATGCAAATGGCAATCGCCCAGGATCGGCTTCAGCTTACCGCGGCGCTCGGCGCGCTGCGCAAGCGTCATGCGCGCCTGGCGTTCGTGCCGACAATGGGCGCGCTGCATTCCGGCCATTTATCGCTGATCGAGGCGGCTAAGGGGCAAGCGGATGCGGTGGTGGCGAGCATTTTCATCAACCCGAAGCAGTTCGGGCCGCAGGAGGATCTAGCGCGCTACCCCCGCACGCCGGGCGAGGATGTGGCGCTGCTCGAAGCGGCAGGCGCGGCGCTTCTCTACATGCCGGACGCGGCGGATATGTACCCGCCCGGATTTTCTACCGCCGTGCAGGTGGCGGGGGTGAGCGAGGGGCTGTGCGGCAGCGCCCGCCCCGGTCATTTTGACGGGGTGGCCACGGTGGTAGCCAAGCTGCTCATCCGCATCCTGCCGGACGCGGCGCTGTTCGGGGAGAAGGATTTCCAGCAGCTGATGGTCATCAAGCGCATGGCTGCCGATCTGGATTTACCCGTGGAAATCCTCAGGGTGCCGACGCTCCGCGAAGAGGACGGGCTGGCCATATCTTCCCGCAACCGTTATTTAAGCAGGCAGGAGCGCGAAATCGCGCCGCTGCTTTATCGCACGCTCACGGAAACCGCCGATTACCTCAAAGCGCATCCCTTCAATGTGGATAATGCGCTGTCGCTTGCCGCTTATACTTTAAGCCATCATGGCTTCGCCTCGGTGGATTACGTGGAACTGCGACATGCAAACACGCTCGAGCCGCTAGCCGTGCTCAACGCGCCGGCACGCTTATTGGCGGCAGTGCATTTAGGCACAACACGGCTCATTGACAATGTCGCCGTGGATACCGGTTCCTGATGAAACCGGCGTTTAGTCCGCGCTTACGCTTTTACGTGATTAACAAATAGTTTTCTTACGAACGGGAAAATAGCGTAACTGCATTCACGCAGTTTATATACCTTTTTTAACTACCAACACTATAACAGGAAAATTTTATGAAACATACTTTTCTTACCACCCTCGCATCCGTTACCGCATTAACCGTGGCTTCCACCCTGGCTTATGCCGACACGGTAGTTCGCTCCTCACAAACCACTTCCGCCTCCGATGGGTTGGGCAGCAGCAGCTACCGCAGCACCGAAACCACTAACGTTGTGCCTGCTCCCGTAGACACCACCATCCGCAGCCGCGTGGAAACCCGCCAGGACGACGGCATGGGC
>CAYMDD010000097.1:0-6462 GCA_964389045.1 uncultured Rickettsiales bacterium | reverse complement strand
CTATTACGAGGAGCACCACCAGGTGCGCTACACCGGCTCGGCGCTGAAAGCCGCCGTGGAGCTGTCGTCGCGCTTCATTACCGACCGGAAACTGCCCGACAAGGCCATCGACGTGATCGACGAGGCGGGCGCGGCGCAGATGCTACTCCCCTACAACAAGCGCCGCAAGACCATCACCTCCCGCGAGATCGAGGACGTGGTAGCCAAAATGGCGCGCATGCCCGCCAAGACCGTCACGCTTGACGATGCCACGAAACTTAAAAATCTTGAGCAGGACTTGAAACTCGTCGTCTTCGGGCAAGACCGCGCCATCGAAGCGCTGGCAGGCGCCATTAAAATGTCCCGCGCAGGCTTACGCGAAGAGGAAAAACCCATCGGCAATTATCTCTTCACCGGCCCCACGGGCGTGGGCAAGACGGAAGTGGCGCGGCAGCTGGCGCGCTGCATGGGCATGGAGCTGACGCGCTTCGATATGTCGGAATATATGGAAAAACACGCTGTCTCCAGGCTGATCGGCTCGCCCCCCGGCTATGTCGGCTTCGACCAGGGCGGGCAGCTGACGGATGCGGTGGATAAAAGCCCCTACTCTGTCATTCTCCTCGACGAAATCGAGAAGGCGCACCCCGATATTTACAACATCCTCTTGCAAGTGATGGATTACGGGCGCTTGACCGACCATAACGGCAAGACGGTCAATTTCCGTAATTCCATTCTCATCATGACCAGCAACGCAGGCGCCTCCGACGCCGCCCGCGCGCCCATCGGCTTCGGACGCATCGACCGGGCGGGCGAGGATAAGGAAGCGGTCAACCGCCTGTTCACGCCCGAATTCAGGAACCGCCTGGACGCCGTGATCGGCTTCGAGCATTTGAGCGAAGACGTGGTGGCGCATGTGGTGAACAAGTTCATCTTCCGCCTGGAATCGCAGCTGGCCGACAGAAACGTCACCATCACGCTCGACGACGGCGCGCGCAAATGGCTGGCCAGCAAAGGCTATGACCGCGCCAACGGCGCAAGGCCGCTCGCAAGGCTGATTGCCGAGAAGATCAAGAAGCCGCTGGCGGACGAGGTGCTATTCGGCAAGCTTTCCAAGGGCGGATCGGTGCGCGTGTCCTTGCACGGGGATGAGCTTGCCTTTTCGTTCAGCAAGACCGGCGCGCCCAGCATCCGTAGAGAAAGCTTCGAGTCGGACGAGGAAGTGGTGTAGCCGCTTGAATACCCTATAGCGTCAGCGCATCCCCCACGCCAGCAGCGCCGCGGCAATTAGCACTGCCGTCCACACCCAGTAAATCGCTTTGCTGCGGCCTGGCGTAGTATTCTTTTCAATCTTGGAGTAAGAAATCCCCGTACCCGGCGCACCCACCGTGGTGCGCGTGCCTTTGCGGCCCAGATTCACGGTGAACCCCTTGCCGCCGAAGGAAAGCGAGCCGCCGGACTTGCTTAAGTTGAGCTTAATGCCGGGCGCAAGCTTGACAATTTTGCGAACGCGCAGACCCTTTAACATGCGATTTTCTCCATTCCCCCCATATAGGAGCGTAACGCTTCCGGCACGGCGATGCTGCCGTCTTCCTGCTGGTAATTCTCCAGAATCGCCACCATCGTGCGGCCAATGGGCAGGCCGGAGCCGTTTAAGCTGTGGACGAATTCGGTGTTCTTCGCGCCTTCGGGACGGTAGCGCGCCTTCATCCGGCGCGCCTGGAACGCACCGCAATTGGAGCAGCTGGAGATTTCGCGGAACGCGCCCTGCCCCGGCAGCCAGACTTCGATGTCGTAGGTTTTCTCCGCGGAAAATCCCATGTCCCCGGTGCATAGCAGCATTACGCGGTATGGTAAGCCTAAAGCCCGCAACAGCTTCTCGGCGCATTCCGTCATGCGCTCATGCTCTTCTTTTGACTGTTGCGGCGTAGTGATGGAAACCATCTCGACCTTCGAGAACTGGTGCTGGCGGATCATGCCGCGCGTATCCTTGCCCGCGCTGCCCGCTTCCGAACGGAAACAGGGCGTGTAGGCGGTGTAGCGGATGGGCAGGTCTTTTTCCGAGAGGATGGAATCGGAAACCAGGTTAGTCAGCGGCACTTCGGCGGTGGGGATGAGCCAGAAGCCGTTGTCGGTACGAAACAAATCTTCGGTGAATTTCGGCAGTTGTCCAGTGCCATAGGCGGCATTGTCGCGCACCAGAAACGGTGGCGTCACTTCCGTGTAACCGTTCTGAGAAGTCTGCGTATCCAGGAAAAAATTCGCCAGTGCCCGCTCCAGGCGCGCCAGCGCGCCCTTTAATACCACGAAGCGCGAGCCGGAAAGCTTGGCTGCGCCTTCGAAGTCCATCAATCCCAGCGCCTCGCCCAGCTCAAAATGCTCCCTGGGCCTGAAAGAAAATTGCGGCTTTTCGCCCCAGCTGCGGATTTCCTGGTTATCGTGCTCATCCTTGCCTTCGGGCACGTCATCCGCGGGGAGGTTGGGAAGGGTGGAGAGCATTTCCTCCAGTTCGCCCTGGCCGTTCAAGCTTGCCTCCAATTCAGGGATGCGCGCGTTGACCTGCTTGGCTTCTTCCATGATGGCCGAAGCGTCTTCCCCCTTGGCTTTGGCCGCGCCGATCTGCTTGGCGAAGCCGTTCCGCCTGGAAAGCAGCTCTTGAAGCTCCGTTTGAAGTCCGCGCTTTTTTTCGTCCAGCGCCAAGATAGCGGCGGATTGCGGCGGAAGCCCGCGGCGCTTTAAAGCTGCATCGAAGGCGTCAGGATTCTGGCGGATAAATTTAATATCGTGCATGTGATGTCCTTGTCACCCCGGCGAAGGCCGGGGTTCATGGCTGCTATGGATACCGGCCTTCGCCGGTATGACAAGGAAAAACTATTCCGCTGGCGCGCTGCGCCGCTTCTCAATCATCCCGCAAGCCAGGATCGACAGCTCATAGAGCGCATAGAGCGGCACGGAGAGGGCAATCTGGCTGAATACGTCAGGCGGGGTGATGACGGCGGCCACCGCCACGATGCCGACAAGCGCGAAGCGTCGGCCTTTTTTAAGCGTATTTACCTGCACCCAGCCGAAATGCACCAGGAGCGCCAGGATAACGGGGAGCTGGAAGGAAAGCCCGAACGCCAGGAGCAGGTGCATCACCAGGCTTAAATACTCGCCTACCTTGGCTTCAAGCTGGATGCCAAGCCCTTCCGCGCCGGGAAGCGCAAGCGTCTCAAAGCTTAAGAAGAACTTCCAAGCGGTAGGAAAGATGAAATAATAACACAGCCCCGCCCCGGCCAGGAACAGCAACGGCGCGGCTGCCAGGTAAGGTACCAGCGCCTTGCGCTCCCTGGCGTAGAGGCCGGGCGCCATGAAGAGGTAGATTTGCGCGGCGATGACGGGAAAGGCCACGATCAGGCCTGCGAACATGGCGAGCTTCAGATAGGTGAAAAACGCTTCGATCAGGCTGGTGTAGATCATCCGGCGCGACTGCGGATCGGGGAAGGATTCGGCGAGCGGCTTGACCAGGAAACCGTAAATTTCGCCTGCGAAATGGTAACAGGTAAACACTGCGAGCAGATATGCCGACAATGCCCACATCACGCGTTTGCGCAGCTCGCGGAAATGGGCGATCAGGGGGAGTTTTTCGAGTTCGGGCGGGTTTTCCGTCATGACGGTTTAGCCTCCCCGCTATCGTTGCGCGGAGGTGATAGTTCTTTAAGCGTATCGAGAGTATATGCCTCGTACATATCCCCGTCATCGCCTTCGATCAGCGTGGTCTGGCGCTCGATGTCACGCCTGGCTTCCTCCAGACCCGTCTCACGCGCGATGTCGTCGAACGCCTCGCGGAGTTCGTGCATCATGCGGCGGAGCTTGGCGTACCCCCTCGCCATGGCTCGCAGCACGGCAGGCACGTCCTCCGGGCGGATGAACATCACCGCGAAAGCCACCACCAGCACTAGTTCACCGAAAGAAATATCGAGCATGCGTTATTGAGCTAGCCCCAACCAGGCAGCTTAGCAAGCGGTAAGGCGCTTTTTAAGAAGGCGGCGGCTCATCAACCAAACCAAGGCGCTTTACGATACGGTCAACACGAGCACGGAGATTATCCAGCTCATCGCCATGCGTGACTCCCGTACGGTGAAAACCGGCCATATGATGCTCAATGGCGGCGAGCCGCTCATTGGTAAGTTTCTGGCCGGATTCTAAATTATCCAGCTTTCCGCGCATTGCGCGGAGATGCTCCAACACAAATCATCGGTTCCTGATTCCATAAGGGCTTATTTTACATGATATTTAGTTGTTTTACAACAACTCCCGCACATCCGCCAGATGGCCGGTGACGGCGGCGGCGACGGCCATGGCGGGACTAATCAAATGGGTGCGCCCGCCCCTGCCCTGGCGGCCTTCGAAATTACGGTTCGAGGTGGAGGCGCAGCGCTCGCCCGGCTCCAGGCGGTCGGCATTCATGGCGAGGCACATCGAGCAGCCCGGCTCGCGCCATTCGAATCCGGCGGCGGTGAACACCTTGTCCAGTCCTTCTTTTTCCGCCTGCTCTTTCACCAGGCCGGAACCCGGCACTACCATCGCCAGTTTAATGTTTGCCGCCACTTTACGGCCTTCGGCAAGCTTCGCCGCCTCGCGCAAATCCTCGATGCGCCCGTTGGTGCAGGAGCCGATGAAAACCTTGTCGATCGGCACTTCTTTCAGCGGCGTGCCGGGACTTAAGCCCATGTAGTTAAGCGCGCGTTCGGTAGCGGCCTGTTTGGCCGCATCGCGCATATCTTTCGGGTTGGGCACCGTCGCCGAAATGGGTAGTACGTCTTCCGGGCTGGTGCCCCAGGTGACTTGTGGGGCAATGTCCGCAGCGTTTAAAGTGACCTCCGCGTCATAATGCGCATTCCCGTCAGAGGGAAGCGTGCGCCAGTAGGCAAGGGCTTTGTCCCACGCTTCGCCTTTCGGCGCCATTGGACGCCCTTTAATATATTTAAAGGTGGTTTCATCCGGGGCAATCAGCCCGGCGCGCGCGCCTGCTTCGATGCTCATGTTGCACACCGTCATCCGCCCTTCCATGGAAAGCGAGCGGATCACGGAGCCTGCGTATTCGATCACGTAACCGGTGCCGCCCGCCGTGCCGATCCTGCCGATGATGGCAAGCGCCACGTCCTTGGCGGTAACGCCTATGGGAAGCACGCCTTCTACATTCACGCGCATGTTCTTGGCCCTGGATTGCAGGAGCGTCTGCGTGGCCAGCACATGCTCCACCTCCGACGTGCCGATGCCAAAAGCTAATGCCCCGAATGCGCCGTGGGTGGAAGTGTGGGAATCGCCGCAGACGATGGTCATCCCCGGCTGGGTTAAGCCCTGCTCCGGGCCTACGATATGCACGATGCCCTGGCGGATATCGTTCATGGGAAAATACGGCACGCCGAAGCTTTCGGCATTCTGCGCGAGCGTCTCCACCTGGATGCGGGATTCCGGCTCTTTGATGCCCTGCTTGCGGTCGGGCGTGGTGGGCACGTTATGATCGGCCACAGCCAGCGTGCGCTCCGGGTGGCGCACCCTGCGCCCGGCGTTCCTTAAACCTTCGAAAGCCTGGGGGCTGGTGACTTCGTGCACCAGATGCCGGTCGATATAGAGCAGGCAGGTGCCGCTTTCCTGACGGCGGATTAAATGCGCGTCGAAAATCTTGTTGTAAAGCGTCTGGGACATCCGCTATCCGCGCTATTCGGCGGCGGCTTCTTTCTTCACCGCATCGCGCTTTTCGGAGATGCGCGCCGCTTTGCCGGTAAGCCCGCGCAGATAATACAGCTTCGCGCGGCGCACCTGGCCGCGACGGAGCAACTCGACGGCTTCCACGCGGGGGGAATACAGCGGGAATACGCGCTCCACCCCTTCGCCGTGGCTGATCTTGCGCACGGTGAAGCAGGAGCGGAGGCCTGCGTTTTTCTTGCCGATGACGATGCCTTCAAAGGCCTGCACGCGCTCGTTGTTGCCTTCCACGATCCGCACCGATACACGCACCGTGTCCCCGGCGGAAAACTCATCCAGGCGCTTGTTGCCCTTCAATTTTTCCATTTGGTCTTGCTCAAAGGCTTGCAGCGTGTTCATGGTTTCCTCAGGTCTTTCTTCGTTTTATGCGTTTCGTATTTCTTCCACAAGTCCGGCCTGCGCGCGCGTGTCACCGCTTCCGCAGCTTCCAGCCGCCACTTGCGTATCTCTTCATGATGCCCTGAAAGGAGCACCTCCGGCACGGGTTTTTCCTGCCAGGAAGGGGGTCTAGTATAATGCGGATATTCCAGCAGTAAAGCGAATTCGGCATCCGCAGCAGCACCGAAGCTTTCTTCGATAAGCGCCGATTCTTTGCCGATAACCCCCGGAATCAGCCGCACTTTCGCGTCGAGCAGGGCGAGCGCCGCGATTTCCCCGCCGGAGAGGATGAAATCGCCCAACGATACCTCCCTCATCCCGAAATGCTCGATGAGGCGCTGATCTATCCCTTCGAAC
>CAYMDD010000096.1:2208-6463 GCA_964389045.1 uncultured Rickettsiales bacterium | reverse complement strand
GTATAAGCCCCGCGCCATCGTGCATTTCGCCGCGGAATCGCATGTCGATAACTCCATCGCCTCCCCGCGCGAATTCATCGACACCAATATCACCGGCACGTTTGTGCTTCTGGAGGCCGCCCGCCGTTACTGGAGCGCCTTAAGCGCCGAAGACGCAAGCCGTTTCCGCTATGTGCAGGTCTCGACCGATGAGGTCTTCGGGGAGCTGCCGGAAACAGGGTATTTCACCGAAACCACGCCCTACGCCCCGAATTCGCCCTATTCCGCCTCCAAGGCCGCCGCCGATCAGCTGGTGCGCGCCTGGCATCACACCTATAAGCTTCCCGCCGTCACCACCCATTGCAGCAATAATTACGGGCCGAGGCAGCTCCCCGAAAAGCTGATCCCGGTGATGCTGACCAAGGCGCTGAAAGGAGAGAAGCTCCCCGTGTACGGCGACGGCCAGAACGTGCGCGACTGGATCTACGTGGACGACCATGCTTACGGCGTCTGGCTGGCGCTGGAAAAAGGCCGTTTGGGTGAGCATTATTGCTTCGGAGGCAGGGCGGAGCTGAAGAATATCGACCTGGTCAGGCAGCTCTGCGCCATTCTGGAGGAGAAGCGCCCGCGCAAAGCAGGCAAATACGAAGACCTGATCGCTTTCGTGCCCGACCGCTTAGGCCATGACCGGCGCTACGCCATCGACGACAGCAAGGCAGAGAAAGAACTCGGTTTCTCCCGCTCGGTCAATTTCGCGCAAGGCATCCGCGCCACCGTCGAATGGTATTTGAACAACGCCGCTTGGGTGGAGGCGGTGAGCAGAGAAAGGAAAGCGGCATGAAAGGCATCCTCCTCGCAGGCGGCTCCGGCACACGGCTCGCGCCGATGACGCAGGTGCTCTCCAAGCAGGTGCTCCCCGTCTACGATAAGCCGATGGTCTATTATCCTCTCTCGGTGCTGATGCAGGCGGGCATCCGCGATGTGCTGATTATCTCCACCCCGCGCGACCTGCCCTCCATCGAAGGGCTGCTCGGCGACGGCTCCGGCTTAGGGATGCAATTCACCTATAAGGCACAGGCCAAGCCGGAAGGCATCGCGCAGGCGTTTATCATCGGCGAGGAGTTCATCGGCAATTCGCCCGTCTGCCTGATCCTGGGCGATAATCTGTTCTATGGCGATTCGCTGAACGAATGCCTGAAGCGCGCCGGAACGATGCAAAAGGGCGGCATCGTCTTTGCCTACCAGGTGAAAGACCCGGAGCGCTACGGCGTGGTGAGCTTCGATGCCTCCGGCAAGGTGCTTTCGCTCCAGGAAAAACCGCGCAACCCCACCTCCCACTGGGCGGTGACAGGGCTTTATTTCTACGACGCCTCCGTGGTCGGCATCGCCAAGAATCTTCAGCCCTCCGCCCGTGGCGAGCTGGAGATTACGGATGTGAACAATGCCTACCTGATGCGGGGCGAATTGCAGGTGGAGCGCTTAGGCCGCGGCGTGGCCTGGCTCGACACCGGCACGCCGGACGCGCTGCTCTCCGCCGCCCATTTCGTGCAGACCATCGAGTTGCGCCAGGGCAAGAAAGTGGCGTGCATCGAGGAGATGGCGCTGTTAAAGAAGTTCATCACGCCCGAGCAATTTTCGAAGCTTCGCGCCAAGTTCAAGAACGCCTACGGCGAATACCTAACGGAAGTGCTGGACGAATACCAAGCAGGATAAAAGCAATTACTCTAATTGCTTACAATAAAATCCTCGCGTTTTAAATGAAGATACCGACCTTGGAAGGAAAAGCCATGAGCCACCGCTTTCATCCCACCGTGCTCCGTGAATACGACATTCGCGGCATTCACAACGAAACCTTGCGTGCCGAAGATGCGCGGCAGATAGGCCGCGTGTTCGCGCATTTAGCCAGGGAAAAAGCAGGCCGTCAGCCCGTTATCGCCATCGCGCGGGACGGCAGGATTTCCTCGCCGGAGCTGGCGGCTGCGCTGGCGGAAGGCTTGAAGGCCGCAGGCGCGCGGGTGATCGATACCGGCCTGGGGCCGACGCCGATGCTTTATTTCGCCGTCTATCATTTGAATGCGGATGGCGGCATCATGGTGACCGGCTCGCACAACCCCCCGAACCATAACGGCTTCAAGATGATGCTGGGGCAGGCTTCGTTCTTCGGCCAGGCGATTCAAGCCTTGGGCAAACGTGCCGCCGAGGGCGTGGCGGATGTGGCAGGCGGCAGCGTTGAGCGGAAGGATATAAAGGAAGCCTATATTACGCGACTGCTTCAGGATTGCCCGAATATCGACGCGGCGAACCAACCGGAGCGGAAGCTCAAAGTCGCCTGGGATCCGGGCAACGGGGCGGCGGGCGAATGCATGGAGCGCATTGTGCACCGGCTGGCGGGCGAGCATTTCCTGATTAACGCCACCATCGACGGCACCTTCCCCGCGCACCACCCGGACCCGACGGTGCCCAAATACTTAGAGCAACTGATCACGCTGGTGAAGAAAGGGGGATGCGACTTAGGCATCGCCTTCGACGGGGACGGCGACCGTTTGGGCGTGGTGGATGCCAAAGGGCGGATTCTGTGGGGCGACCAGCTGCTTCTCATCATGGCGCAGGATATATTGAAGAAAAACCCCGGCGCGGTGGTGATCGGCGACGTGAAGGCTAGCCGCGCGCTGTTCGAGGGGATTGAAAAGCTTGGCGGCACGCCGCTGATGTGGAAAACCGGCCACTCGCACATCAAATCCAAGATGAAGGAAACCGGAGCTGCGCTGGCGGGCGAGATGAGCGGGCACATGTTCATTGCCGATACGTATTATGGCTTTGACGACGCGCTCTATGCCGCGCTTCGCCTTGTGAACGGGCTGGCCGAGCCGGGAAGCCCCTCGCTCGAAGCGCTGGTGGATGCGCTCCCCCACATGCACAACACGCCGGAAATCCGTATCGAATGCGAAGAGAGCCGCAAATTCGAAGTGATCGAGGAAATCCGCGCAAGGCTGCAATCGGCGGACACGCAGTTTGAAGCCGTGGACGGCGTGCGCGTGGAGCGCCCCGAAGGCTGGTGGCTGATCCGCGCCTCCAACACCGGCGGCCACCTCATTGCCCGCGCGGAAGCGACGAACGAAAAGGATTTGGCGAAGCTGAAGGGCGATATGGAAGCGCAGCTGACGCAGAGCGGTATCGCGCTTGAGCAAAAAGCGGCATAAAGAATCATCGCTCTCTCCGCCCGTGAAGGCGGAAGGAGCGATGAACGTAGTGGTTAAGCGCTAGCGCAGCGAGGCACCAGCTCCGCGTGCTCGTAGAACGTGCGGTTCACCGCGAAGCGAACCCGCCTGCCGAGGAAGACAGACGATCCGTCCGACGCCTCGATCACCGCTTCGATGAGCACAGGCGTCTCTCCGATCTGCACCCACCGCTCCTTGCGGAAGCGAGGGGTACGAATCTTGGCGCACCACTCCTTGTGCACCAGATAAATCGCCGTCTCCCTGCGGTATCCGTCCAGCGGCCCCGAAAGGGAGGGCGGGACGACGACGGAGGCGACTTTGCTCCCGCCCACGAAGATCGTGGCGTTGAGCGTGAGTCTCCTGGATTCGTTGATGATCTGGAGCGGGTATTCCCACATGTTGTGGGTCAGCACTGCCAGGCCATCCTCCAAGACGCCGTACTTGTTGATGCACGCATCGTTGTCGAACCACATAGCGACGCCCATCGGAAATTCCTCCGAAAAGCTGCCGAACATGAACCGCCGCGGAAAACGCTTCCGTGGCTTACAATTTCTGTATCGAATCCTTCGAAAGCAGGAATTGAGGTTCATTGGTCAGTATAAAATAATACTGAAATTAAGCAACCACTCTCCCGGTTCGGCAAAAAGTCGCCGGAATTTCGCGTCTGCTCGTCCACCTGTGCACCATGCTCCGTCCAGATCCTATATAAGATGCTGATTTATCATCATTCACCGGCTTGACGATGGTGCAAAACGGTGCATTCTTAACGTTTGTGCTAGTCATGCATGAAGCATGGAAGCATTTTTGCCTGGCCGGAAGACAGGAAAAAACAACGCTAGTGGATCGGTTTAAATCTCTGCGGGTTAACTCGCCGCCGATGACGGTGCTTGCGGCTTCTGGCACTGCCGTATTCCCCCTAAATCCCCCCGCAAGCGGGGGGAATAAGTAAGAGGGCGGCTCGCTACTCCGCCCCGTATTCGCCCTCATTCAGCCAGGTGCGGTGGTTTTCGGGCTTGCCGAGGTAATAGCCTTGCAGGTAATCGACCCCCATCTCCATG
>CAYMDD010000096.1:0-2198 GCA_964389045.1 uncultured Rickettsiales bacterium | reverse complement strand
GTCGAGCAGGGTCTTCACGAAGAAGCGGCTATCGGCGTTCTGCGCGATGTCCTTGACGAACACCCCGTCGATCTTCACCAGGTCGACCGAGAGGGCTTTGAGCTGCCGGAACGAGGTGTAGCCGGAGCCGAAATCATCGAGCGCCACGGTGGCGCCGAGCGCCTGAAGGCTGGCCACGAAATAGGCGGCGCGGCGCAAATCCCGCTGAATGGCGGTTTCGGTGATCTCCACCATCATGCGCGGCGCGATGTCGGGGGTTTCCTCGACCAGGGCATTGACCTTGTCGAGCCATGCCTGGTTTTCCGTGGTCAGGTTCGAGACGTTGAAGGCGATGCTGATCGCGGGGCTGTTGCGCAATTCGGCTACGGCCATGTCCAGCACCATCGTGTCGATGCATTCGATCAGCCCCATGCGCTCGGCCACCGGAATCAGCGCGCCCGCCGAGCTGATCTTGCCGCTGCTGCCCTTGATGCGGAGCAGCGCCTCGTAATGGGAGATAGCGCTGCTTGCCACCTCCACGATCGGCTGCCAGGCCAGGCGCAGGCGCTTCTCTTGATAGGCGTTGAAGAGGTAGCTCGCCAGCCCCATCTGCTGGCGGCACATATCGGCTTCGCGCAAAGTGGAATCGTAGGTGCGGTAAAGCGCGCTCTGCATGCTGTTTAAGGTGACGTAGACCTTGTCCATGGCGTCGTGCGCGTCCGCCGCCTCTTCGGGGAAATGCACCGCCCCCAGCACGCCCATGATGTGGAGCGAAGCGGTGGTGAAATTATCGCGCCCGTAATGCTGAAGCAGGGTGATGATGCGGTCCGCCGTCGTCTTGGTGTCTTCCGGGTAGCTGTGGGTGAGGATGATGCCGAGCTGGTCGCGCTGAAGGCGCTCCACGTGGTCGCACGGCTCCAGCTGTTCAGCGATGCGCGCGATCAGCTCCTCCATCACCAGCTCCGACACCTGCTGGCCGTACCCGTTGATGACCATCGCCAGATTTTGGATGCTCACCATCAGCAGCGCGCCGGACGTGTTCGCTTCCCGGCAGGCTTGAATCGAGCGTTCGAGCGTCTCGGCAAAGGGCGGTGCCGGCGGGGAGGGGGCCGGCGGCGGCGTGCAGCCATCCGCCGCAGCCATCATGCGATGCCGTGCGTCCAAAGGGGTGACGCCGTGTCCGATCGTCACGCGCCTGCCTGTTTGCCTTGTGGGTTCATTGGCTAATTATGGCGCGCAAAAAGTAAATAATGGTTAAATGCAGGCGAATTTTACGCGAATTTTACACGATATTTTCGCTAAATCCCTGCAACCATTACGGCAAGGAAAATAATCCCGCCAACCCAGAAGTTGTGAAAAAAAATCGTTCGGCAGGAAATGGGGTCGTTCATGTCCAAACGGCGGATCTGGCAGAAGAAATCAGCCAGAACAAGCGTGAGAAGCGCATAATAAAGCATGCCTGCGCCCTCCAGCCATCCCGCCAGCGCGAGGAAGACAACCGTTCCGCCATAGAACACCCCCAGCCAGCGCTTGGCCTTGAGCCGCAGCCTAAGCGCCGTCGAGCGGATGCCTGCTTCCGCGTCGTCCCGCGCATCCTGGAAAGCGTAGATAGTGTCATAGCCGAGCGTCCAGCAGAAGGCGGCCAGGTAAAGCGCAAGAGTCGCCGCTTCCGGCGCGCCTTTTGCCGCCACCCAGCCGACGATGACTCCCCAGTTGAAGGTTAAGCCAAGGAACGCCTGCGGCCACCAGGTGATCCGCTTCATCCACGGGTAAGCGACGATCAGCGGCAGCGAAGCCATCGACCACAGCAGCACCTCCCGCCCCAGCGTCAAGGCGACCGCCAGCGCCAGCGCCAAAAGCGCGGCAAGCACGATGAGCGCTTGGAAAACAGTCATCTCCCCGCTGGCGAGCGGGCGGGTGCGGGTGCGCTCGACCAGCGCGTCCAGCTTCCGGCCGGTCAAATCGTTGATGACGCACCCCGCCGCGCGCATGGCGAAGGCGCCCAGGGCGGTTAAGGCAAGCAGGGCGGGCGGGGGCGTCCCCGCGGACGCCAGCGCCACCGCCCACCAGCACGGCCACAGCAGCAGGAAAAACCCCACCGGCTGGTGCAGCCGCATCAGGCGGGCGGGGGGAGAGGAGAGAAGCAGAGAAACAGCCGGCTGCATCATTTAAACCATTCTACACCCTTGTTTATGTGCATATGCGCACATATGTAGAAC
>CAYMDD010000095.1:0-6480 GCA_964389045.1 uncultured Rickettsiales bacterium | reverse complement strand
TGACCACGGTGCATTCCTACACCGGCGACCAGAATCTGGTGGACGGCAGCCATAAAGACCTGCGCCGCGCCCGCGCCGCCGCCCTTTCGATGATCCCCACCTCCACGGGCGCCGCCAAGGCGCTGGGGCTGGTGATCCCGGAACTGGAAGGGAAATTAAACGGCACCGCCATCCGCGTGCCCACCCCGAACGTGTCTTTGGTAGACCTCACCTTTCAGGCCGCGCGCGACACCACCAGGGAAGAAATCAACGCGCTCATTCAGCAGGCGGCAAACGGCGCGCTTAAGGGCGTGCTGGCGGCGGATGCGGAAAAGCTCGTCTCCATCGACTACAATCACAACCCCAACAGCAGCATCGTCGATTTAAGCGGCACCTACGTGACGGGCAAACGCCTGGTCCGCGTCGCCAGCTGGTACGATAACGAATGGGGATTCTCCTGCCGCATGCTCGATGTGGCAAGCCTATGGGCAAGCCTTTAAATGGCAAGCCTCCCCACTCTCGACTCCCTTGACGTGTGCGGCAAGACCGTGCTGGTGCGCACCGATCTGAACGTGCCGATGGAAGGCGGGCGGGTGATGGACGACACGCGCATCGTCCGCGCGCTGCCGACGCTCAACGAGCTTGCGGACAAAGGCGCCAAGGTCGTCATTCTTTCGCATTTTGGCAGGCCCAAGGGGCGCTTCGACCCCACCATGTCGCTCGCGCCTGTGGTGGACGCGCTGGCAAAAGCACTCGGAAGGGAAGTGTTTTTCGGCGTCGATTGCGTGGGCGAAAGCGCGCGCGAGGCGGTTGAACGGCTTAAACCCGGCCAGTTTGTGCTGCTGGAAAACCTGCGCTTCCACGCCGAGGAAGAAGCCAAGGACGCCTCCGCCTTCGCGCATGCGCTGGCCGAGCTGGGCGAGGCGTATGTGAACGACGCCTTCTCCTGCTCGCACCGCGCGCATGCCTCTATCGCAGGTATCCCTAAGCTGCTCCCCTTCGCCGCCGGGCGGCTGCTGCAGGAAGAGGTGGAAACCTTAACCGCCCTCTTCTCCGGCGCGGATAAGCCGCTGGCCGCCATCATCGGCGGCTCCAAGGTTTCCACCAAGCTGGAGCTGCTGGAAAACCTGATCGCCAAGGTGGATACGCTTATCATCGGCGGAGCGATGGCCAACACCTTCCTCGCCGCGCAAGGCCATGCCGTCGGGTGCTCGCTGCATGAGCCGGATTTGAAGCCCATTGCCGCCGCCATCCTCGCCAAAGCGGAACAGCAGGGATGCGCGATCCTGCTGCCCGTCGACGTAGTGGCGGCCAGCTGCCTCGAGCCGCAAGCCTCCTCGATCATCTCCCCCGTAAAGAATCTGCCCGAAGACCGCATGATCCTCGACATCGGGCCGCAAACGCTTGGCCTTTATGCGCAAGCTTTAAGCACCAGCAAAACCGCCGTGTGGAACGGCCCTGTCGGCGCCTTCGAGGTCAGCCCCTTCGATTGCGGCACGGTGAGCGTGGCGCGGCTGCTGGCGGGCTTCACCCGCGGCGGCGGCTTGAAAACAGTGGCCGGCGGCGGAGATACGGTGTCCGCCGTCTCCCATGCCGGGCTGGCGGACGAATTCACCTACCTCTCCACCGCCGGCGGCGCGTTCCTCGAATGGCTGGAGGGCAAGGAGCTGCCCGGCATCGCGGCGCTGCTGCAAGACGCGCCCGTCGCCAAAGCGGCCAATGGCTGAGGCCAGCCGCGTTATTATTGTCCACACGTTGGAACACGCTATCTCCGCGTTACGCGCAGCCGCCGCATGCGGCCAGGCGGCTCGCCTCCAAAGCGCGCCCGGCGCGGCATCCTATGCAGGCGCGCTTTACTTGCTGAGGATGGTAGAGGAGGCATCCCGGCAGGCGCCGGAAGCCGCATACCGCTTCATCCTCGATTGCGGAGAGGACAGGGGCGCATTTTTCGCCGCCATCCGGGAGGGCGCCAAGGAAATCCGGGCGGAAGCCGAAGGCAATTTGAGCGCCCGCTTGCAGGAAATCGCCTCGGCAAGCGGCGCTATTTTGCATATCGGCGATACTAACACATTTGATTTATTGGACATTCACAACCCGGAAACCAGAGTTACCCAATGGCTCGCCAATGCCTGATTTTGGTTGAAGCCGCAAGCCAAAGGCGCTAGTTAAGCCGCATTCCTTAAAAATTGAAAAGCAACCGGAGAATCCCATGCCCATCACCCCTGAAATCAAGCGCATCCTCAGCCATTACGAAAGCGACTGCCCCGGCACCAAGGCCAACCTGGCGCGCATTTTGATGCACGGGCATCTGGGCGGCACCGGCAAGCTGGTGATCCTTCCTGTCGACCAGGGCTTCGAGCACGGCCCCGCAAGGAGCTTCGCCAAGAACCCGGCGGCGTACGATCCGCATTACCATTACCAGCTGGCGGTGGACGCAGGCCTGTCGGCGTACGCCGCGCCGCTCGGCATGCTGGAATGCGGCGCGGATACGTTTGCCGGCCAGATTCCTACCATTCTTAAAGTCAACAGCTCCAATTCCCTCGCCCCCAAAAGCGAATCGCCCAACCAGGCGCTGACTGCTTCCGTGGCGGATGCGCTGCGCTTAGGCTGCTCCGCCATCGGCTTTACCATCTATCCCGGCTCCGCCCAGGCCTTCGCCATGATGGAAGATATCCGCGAAATGGCGGAAGAGGCAAAAGCGTATGGCCTGGCCGTCGTCATCTGGTCATACCCGCGCGGGGAAGATTTATCCAAGGAAGGTGAAACCGCGATGGACATCTGCGCCTATGCCGCGCACATGGCCGCACTGCTCGGCGCGCACATCATCAAGGTCAAGCCCCCCACCGATTTCCTGGAGCAAGGCGAAGCCAAGAAGGTGTACCAAAGCGAAAAGATCAATGTCAGTTCACTGACTGACCGCTTCCGCCACGTAGTGCAGGCCTGCTTCGCGGGCAAGCGCATCGTCGTCTTCTCCGGCGGGGCGAGCAAGGGCGCCGACGCGCTTTACGACGAAGCCCGCGCTATCCGCGACGGCGGCGGCAACGGCTCCATCGTCGGACGCAACGTTTTCCAGCGCCCGCGGGATGAGGCAATGAAGCTGCTGGCCGATTTGATTCAAATTTATCAAGGCAAGATGTAAAAAAAACGATCCCGGCCTTGGGTAAGGCACGGGATCGCGGATGTTGCCGGGTGAAGTGGGGCTTTTAGACCCAGGTCACCTGCTGGACTTCTCCGAACCGCGCCGCATAGTCCTGCGCGGCGATCAGCCCATCCTTGAGGCTGACGTGGGGGAACTCGCTGTTCCACGCGCTCCCCCGAATGATCTTGGGGAGCTGATAGCCATCGCGCGCGATCGCCTCCTGGATACCAGGAAGCCGCGAAGCGGGAACAACGAAGACGTTGGCCCACTCCCTCCCCTTGGCGTTGCGCCGCTTCTCGCAGCAGACGACGATCGGGGTCACCGGCGCGGTGGTCGTGTGAACGACGTTCATCCTTAAAGCTCCTGAGATCGAGAACCTCCGAGAGCGCAGCCCTTTCCGAATCGTTCGGAAATTTCCCTAAACGTAGGGAGCGGGCAATGGTTCTTCTGGGGCGCAAGCCTTTGCACCCGTAGATTGCTCTCAAAATCCTTTCAAGCAATCAAAGAACCTAAAGAGTATGCCGAAAACCGTGGGGAATTGTCAATTTAAGTCGTGTAGCAAAAAATAAATCACTTACTTACAATAGCTTATTTTTTAAGTTATTGATTTTTATAAATGCGCTGCCGGCAATACGTTGGAAAACGTTGCATTCTGTTGCATTTTGTTGCATTTTTAACTTTTTCCTCGGCTTGCAAATTTCTCTATCTTGTCTTTTCCGCCATCCGGCGGGAAGCCTGAATTTTTCGGTTAAAGCTTAAAATGACGGACTGCCGCCTCTACCTTATCTCCCCCCCCGCCATCGACCTGGAGATTTTTCCCGCCTTGCTCGAAGCAGCCTTGGTTTCCGGCAATGTCGGCAGTTTCCAGCTGCGCTTGAAAGAAACGGGTGACGAAAAGATAATAGCCGCGGCAAATATTCTTAAACCCCTATGCCATCGCTATGAATGCGCGTTTATCCTCAATGACAGGCCGGACTTGGCGAAAGAAATGCAAGCCGACGGCGTGCATCTCGGCCAGGACGACCTGGAAATCTGGCCGATCGCCGAAACACGGCAAATGCTCGGCGAGGAAGCGGTGATCGGTGTCTCCTGCCATGCTTCGCCGCACCTGGCGATGGAGGCGGGCGAGCAGGGCGCGGATTATGTGGCGTTCGGGGCGTTTTACCCCACCATTTCGAAGCCGATGGAAAAACTGCTCCAATACGGCACGCCCGAGCCGGGCATTCTCACCTGGTGGAGCACCTATACGGTCTTGCCCTGCGTGGCGATCGGTGGTATCACCCCGGCCAACGCCACGCCACTGGTTCAAGCGGGAGCGGATTTCCTCGCCGTCATCACGGCGGTGTGGGACCATCCGAAAGGCGCGGGCGTGGCGGTAAAGGAACTGAATCAGGCAATCAACGTTGTCATGCCAGCGCAGGCTGGCGTCCGGCTTTAAGCAGCCGTGGATCCCGGCCTTCGCCGGGATGACATCGATTAAACGTAGAAGGATGTTACAACAATGAGAATCGACGGCTCGGCAGTGCGCACCGGCATGGTGATCGATTGGCAGGACAAGCTCTGGCTGGTCATCAAGCACGAAATCCGCACCCCCGGCAATTTGCGCGCCTTCAACCAGGTGGAGATGCGCGACGTGCTGACCGGCACCAAGACCAACAACCGCTTCTCCTCCTCCGAGACGGTCGAGCGCGTGTCGCTGGAGTCGCGCTCGTGCAACTTCCTCTTCGCCGAAGGCGACATGCTCACCTTCATGGACAACGATTCCTATGAGCAGTTCTCGCTCAATGCGGAAGTCTTAGGCGACGCTCGCCCGTTTCTTCAGGATGGGATGACGGTCAGCATGGAAACCTATGAAGGCCGCCCCATCTCGGTGGCGCTGCCGGAAAAAGTCACCATGCGCATCGTGGAGGCAGACCCGGTGGTCAAAGGCCAGACGGCCAGTTCCTCCTACAAACCCGCCATCCTGGAAAACGGCGTGCGCGTGATGGTGCCCCCCTTCATCGAATCCGGCACGCGCATCGTGGTCAATACGGCGGATTCGACCTATGTAGAGCGGGCGAAGGATTAAGCGAATGACGGTAGATAGCGGACAGCAGACGGTGGACGAGGTTGCATCCGTCATCCGTCATCCGTTATCCGTCCACTGTCCACCGTCCGCCGTCCGCTGATATGCCAAGCGCCCTCATCAATGTCATGTCCGCCGCCGCCGTCAAGGCCGGGAAAGGGCTGCTGCGCGATTTCGGCGAGGTGGACCGGTTGCAGATTTCGCGCAAAGGCACGTCGAACTTCGTCACCTCCGCCGACAAGCGCACCGAGAAAATCCTGATCGACGAGCTGAAAAAAGCCAGGCCGGAATTCGGCTTCCTGGTGGAAGAAAGCGGCGAGATCAAAGGCAGGGACAGGCAGCACCGCTGGATTGTCGATCCGCTCGACGGCACCAGCAACTTCATCCATGCCCTGCCCTATTTCTGCATCTCCATCGCGCTGGAAAGGATGCATGCCGACGGGCAGCGCGAAATCGTCGCCGGGCTGATTTACGATGTCATCCATAACGAAATCTTCCACGCCGAGAAAGGCCGCGGCGCTTTCCTGGGTGACCGGAAAATCGCCGTCTCCCGCCGCGATATGCTCGCCGACACCATGATCGTCACCGGCAATCCGCGCTACACGGAACTGGGCGAAGCATGCTCGTTCGACATGCTGAAAAGCGCTTCGATGTGCGGCGCATGCGTGCGCTATTCAGGCGCCACCGCGCTCGACCTGGCGTACATCGCCGCCGGGCGTTACGACGCGGGCTGGTATCCCCGCCAGCAGCCGTGGGACGTGGCGGCAGGCATTCTCCTGGTGCATGAGGCGGGAGGCCAGGTGACGCAGATCGGCGGCGAGCCGTACGTGCCGGGCTGCCCCACGTTTATCGCCTCCAACACTAGCCTGCACCCGCAGCTGTTGAAACTGCTTGCAGGGACAGCGGGAAAAAATTAACCTGCCAGCCATCTTTCTTCAAAATCCGAACCCCAAAGTTAGCGGCTCATGAACCGATTTGCCTATCTTCCCCTGCCCTTCCTGCTTGCCGGCGCCAGCGCGCATGCTTATAGCCCCCTGACCTCCCCGCGTGAGCCGTCCGTCGAAATCCACCTGGACGCGCTGGAGGGGTTGCGCGCCGCACCGCAACCGGCGCCGGCAGGCCAGGCGCCCATGCCGCAGCCGGGCGGCAGGCTGATCTGGCAGGAAGGCCCCAAAGGCATTATCCTGCCGCCTGCGCCGGAAGAAAAGCCTGCGCCCGCGCCGAAACCCGCGGTGAAGCAAGAGAAGCCAGCGGAAGCGCCCAAATCCGCCGCGCCGAAGCCTGTGCCGGCCAAACC
>CAYMDD010000094.1:0-6483 GCA_964389045.1 uncultured Rickettsiales bacterium | reverse complement strand
ACCCTGGGCGATGTGATGCGCTTCAAGGTCGGCTCCACGCTGATGCTCGAGTGCAAGCCGGACGACGACGTGCTCTTGAAATGCGGCGGGGTGGAGCTGTCGCGCGGCAAGCTGGGGCGGATCGGAGACAAAATGGCCGTGTCGCTCACCGAGCCGATCAAGAAGCGCCAACGCGAGGAAAACGCCTGATGCCGCTGCTGGAGCTGATCCTCGACGTGGTGATGATGGGGTTGCTCGGCTTCACGATTTTTTACTGCTGGAATTTAAGCCGCCGCATCCGCGTATTGCAAGACGGCAGAAGCGAGCTGGCGGAGCTGCCCAAGCATTTCGATGAATCCACTATGCGGGCGTCGGAGAGCATCCTGGCGCTGCAATCGGCCAGCAAGAAAATCGGCGAGACGATCCAAGGCAGGATCGACAAGGCGCGTTTTGCCATCGATGATTTAAGTTTCCTGATCGAAAAAGCGGAAGGAATGGTTGCAGGGGCGGATACGGCCAAAGCAGCGCGGCCTTCGCCTCCGCCTCCACCGAAAGAACAGCCCTTGCCCGAGGCGGCAGCGCCCCGCTCGCTCGGGCCGCTCGCCGCCATGTTGAGCAAAATCGCCTCCCGCCATGACAATGCCAAGGAGGCAAAGCCTGCCGATGCCACCCGCGCACGCTCTCAGGCGGAAGAGGAACTGCTCCGCATGATCCGCAACCATCCTACGGCGTAAAGACATTCTATGCGCTTCCGCCTTCTCCCCTCCATCATCGTTTGCGCAACGCTTCTTTTAGCCATCAAAACGGTGGAAGCGGTCAAAGGTACGCAGCAGCTGGCGGGGATGCTTGCCAGCCCGGCGCTCGCGGAAGAAAAAGAGGAAAAAGCGGAAGAAGCAAAAAAAGAAGATGAAGCCAAGGAGGCGGAAGAAGAACAAAAAGGCGAACCAAAGGAGGAAGAGAAGGGCGAAAAGAAGGAAGATGCGCAGAAGGTGCAGTTGCCCACCACCCCGCCCGAGCCTTCGGGTTTGACCGGCCTTAAGCCCGAAGACCGGCGCTTCTCGCCGGAGGAGATGGAACTATTGCAGCAACTCGCCAAGCGCCGCGAGAAGCTCAACCAGTGGGAGCAGAATATTGCCTTGAAAGAAAACCTGCTCACCGCCGCCGAGAAGCGTATCGACGATAAGCTCGCCCAGCTGGATGCGATGAAAAAGGAGCTTTCCGGCATGCTGGTGCAGTATAAAGACCAGGAAGACAGCAAGATCAAAAGCCTGGTGCGCATTTACGAGAGCATGAAGCCGCAGGACGCCGCGCGCATTTTCGACGAGGTGGAGATGCCGATCCTGCTCTTGGTCATCGACCGCATGGCGGAGAAGAAAGCCGCGCCGATCCTGGCTAATATGGATCCGAAAAAGGCCAAGCAGCTGACGGTGGAACTGGCGGAAAAGCGCAAGCTGGAAGACGCCAAACTCCAGGCGCAGAAAGACGCCGCCGCAGCTGCGGCAAAACTGGTGGCGCCTGCGAAATAAAAGGCTTTCTATGTTTCACCCCTCCCGCGCCTGTCCTTGCGAAGCCTTGGCGAAGGAGGATGCGGGAGGGGCAGGGGGAGGGAAGCCGGCGATGCGGTCGTGCATTAACCCTGCTATTTTCCCCCTGAATTCCCCTGCGTGCGGAGGGACTTTCACTGTGCAGCTTAAAGCTTCTCCACCGCCTCCATCGAAATCCCCAGCGCCTGCATCATCCCCCTGGCCTTGGTCATGGTTTCCGCCCATTCCGATTCGGGCGTGGAATCGGCCACGATGCCGCCGCCCACCTGGAACTCGAAGCGGCTTCCTTCCATCACCAGTGTGCGGATGACCACGGAAAGATCGGCGCTGCCGTCGCCGCCGAACCAGCCGAGCGCGCCGGAATAGACGCCGCGGGCAATGCTCTCCAGCTTCGAGCACAGCTGCATGGCCTTGATTTTCGGCGCGCCCGTCATCGAGCCGGGCGGGAAGCACGCCTTGACCACCTCCAGCGTGGAGGCGTGTAGGGATTTCTGCGCGGTTACGGTGCTGCTCATGTGGTGCACGTTGGGATGCGAGGTCACCTCGAACAGCGCTTCGGCGCGGACGCTGCCGGGCGCGCTGATGCGCGCCAGGTCGTTCCGCATCAAATCGACGATCATCAGGTTTTCGGCGCGGTCTTTGGCGCTCGCCCCAAGCGCTTTGGCTGCGCGCCGGTCACGCTCTGAATCCGCATGCCTCGGCGCGGTGCCTTTAATGGGGCGGGTAGTGATGCGCCCATCCGCACCGATATGCAAAAAACGCTCCGGGCTGGAGGAAAGCACCGACCAATCCCTTGAGCGGATCAGCGCGCTATACGGCGCGGGGCTGACCTGGCACAGACGCGCGAATACCGAGAGCGCATCCGGCTTTTTTTCGAAATCGCCGTAAAACTTGCGCGTCAGGTTCGCCTGGTAGAGATCGCCGGCATGGATGCGCGCAACGGTATGGCGCACTGCCTTCATGTATTCCGCTTTCGTCATGTTGGAGGAAAGCAGTGATGATGTGATAAAGGGAATAAGCGCGGAAGCAGGGTGTTCCTCCCATGCTTGCGGGCGGCCATAGCGCTCAAGGGTTTGCGCGGAATGATCGAAGCGGTAGAGGGTGGCAAAGCGCGTCATCCATAATTCGGGCAGGCGGATGCGCCCGGGCGCCTCCCGGGACAATTTCTCCACATCGTTTTTAAGCCCGTAGCCCAAATAGCCGAACCAGGCATTGGTGTGCCGGGGCCGGTCTGCGCGCAAAACCTTTTCCAGCGCGGCGAATGTGCTGCCTTGAACGGTTTCCTCCGCATCCACGGCCAGGAAGCTGTACCTGCCGGAATAGCTAAGGCTCGCGGAAGAATAGAGCAATACGAGCGCGCCTGTCCCGGCCTTGGAGGCAAGCTCCAGCGGCTCTTGCCAGGCGAGGCATTGCATTGCGGGGGGATTTTCGCGCATAATCGGCGCAAACGATACCGCGGATGGCACGATATGTGGAGCGCTTTATACCGGTTCATCCCCCGCCTCCGCCGCCGCAGGCGTTCGCCGGTGGAAGAAACGCTTTCGGCGGATGCGAAAGGGGAAGCGCTTAAAGAAGCGCGTTTTTTATTCGCGCAGGGCGCCTGGGCGCGCGAGCTGCTGCCGGGCGAATCGCCGGACGATGCGCCGGAAATCGGGAGCGAGCCGATAGAGATCGATTGTCATCCTCGCGGATGGGGGGATCCAGAGCGATAATCTCCATCCGTGCGGATGCCCTGGATCCGGCCTAAAGCCGGGATGAAGGTTTGTGCACTGCGCACCCACCATGAAGGATACGCCTGTTGAAGCAGCGCTGCTGCGGCCTCTGCCTGCGCTTGATCTTCAAACAAACCGAAACAGGCCGAGCCGCTGCCGGACATGCGCGCGAGCCAGCAGCCGCGCTGAATGCTCAACGCTTGGAGCGCTTCTTCCACCTCGGGCATCAGCTGGACGGCGGCGGCGTTGAGGTCGTTGCGTGCGGCGAGCAGGAGCGCTTTCAATGATTCACGGTTGAGCGAATCAGGTATTGTCATCGGCGCGGAAAAAGCAGAATTGTAGCGGCGGTAAACATCTTTGGTCATCAGCGGGGCGTTCGGGTAAGCCAGCACCGCATGAAGAGCCGCGTCTATTGCTACAGGAGAGAGGATATCGCCCACGCCGCGCATCATCACCGGGGAGGCGCTTAAGCAGGCGGGAACGTCGCTGCCGAGCCGGCTTGCGAGGTGCAGGAGCGTCGCCTCCGGCAATTCCAGCCGCCATAGCGCGTTTAAGAGCTTGAGCGCCGCCGCCGCATCGCTCGACCCGCCGCCCAGGCCTGCGCCGGCGGGGAGGTTTTTCTTCAGGCGTAACGATGCGCCCTTATTCGTGCCGGTGTGATGTTGCAACAGGCGGGCGGCGCGCAGCACTAGATTATCCTCGATTCCGATGTTTGCCGCCATCGCGCCGTCAAGAGCAAGGTGCAAATCATCGGCGGGTTCCGCCTCCAGCCGGTCGCACACATCGACGAAAACGCTCAAGCTCTCCAGCAGGTGATAACCGTCCGCGCGCTTATCCGCGATGTGGAGAAACAGGTTGAGCTTGGCAGGCGCGGCGAGCGAGAGCATTTTTTTAAGGCAGGGAAGGTGCCGTCTTAGCGGCATCGCCTTCCATGCTTAGATCGACCTTGACGTTGCTGTAGGTATAGGCGGGAAGGCCTTTGGCGATCTTGTTTTGCAGCGTCTCGATCATCTGCCGGTCTTTGGTCAGGCCGAGCGCTTTCTGCCATTGGAACCGCGCTTCCGTTCTGCGCCCGCTCTGCCAGTACACATCGCCCAGATGATCGTTCACGGAAGGGTCGTTGGGCATCAGGGTGACGGCTTTTTCCAGCAGGCCTGCGGCTTGGGGCAGCTTGCCGGTTTTATAATAAAGCCAGCCCATGCTGTCGATGATGTGCGGCTGGTCGGAGCGCTGCTCGTAAGCCTTGGCGATCATATGCGCGGCTTCTTCCACACGTTCGCCGCGCACGAGCCACATATAGCCCAGATAGTTAAGCACTTCCGGCTGGTCGGGCTGCAGCTCCAGCGCCTTGGCGAAATCGCTCTCCGCGCCTTTAGCGTTGCCGATGCGCTCCCGGCACGCGCCGCGGGCGAAATAGAGCGCCCATTGCGAGGCGTCCGGCTCTTTGAGTTGGGCGATGGCATCCGAGTAAGCGGCCTCGGCCTCCTTAAACTGCGATTTGGCGCGAAGCAGATCGCCCTTGGCGATGTAAGGGGTGAGCGCGCCGGGGTTTTTGGCGATCAGGCTGTCCAGCATGCGCATGGCCTGCTGGGGGTCGCCCTGCTTGTCGAGGATGAAGGCGCGGCGCAGCAGGGCGCGCTGGTAGAAAGGGGTGTTCTCGCCCACCATGCTATAGGCGCGGGCGGCGCGGGCGTAATTGCCGCTGGCTTCCAGCGTGTTGCCGAGCATTAGCCATGCGGCGGGGAAATCCTGCCGCAAATAGACGCTCATCTGTAGGTAAAGCAGCGTGTCGTATCCTTGGTCGGCGCTCAAGAGCACGCTGCCCATGGTGAAGAAAATCTCCGCCAACCCTTGCTGCACGTTGCCCACCGTGCGTTTCCCGTTTTTGGCGTCGGCTTCGCTTAAAAGCGCATAGGCGTCCGGCCTTTCGAGCGCGTAGTTATCGAGCAGGGCGCGGCGTTTTTCGGGCTGGGACTGGCGGCGGTAGAAATCGGCCAGGGCTTCCACGGCGCGGAACGGAGTGCGGGCGAGATCGGCGATGGAAAGCTCGTACTGCCGCTGGGCGACCTCCGGGAAACCGGCGAAATCGTTAATCAGGGCGAGGTGGTAATAAAGGAATGGGGGGATCTTGCTGGTGTCGGTCACGAAATCGATCGCTTCCACAGGTTGCTGGAGCAAGCCCTGCCCGGCATTCAGCCAGGCTTCGATCAACGGCAGCCACAGCGTGTCGCCTGCGCTGGCCTCAACGCGGGTGAGCCGGGCGGAGGCGTTCTGGAAGCGCCCGATGCGCGCCTGCTCGACGCTGAACAGCAAATCCACGATCAGCTCATGGTTGTCGGCGTCTTTAAGTTTTTCCGCCAGCTCCAGCGCGCGGGGTACTTCCCCGCTCATCAGGCGGATGATGAGCAGCTGGCTGGCCACTTCCACATTGCCCGGCTCGCGCTTGAGCACGTCTTCCAAGTAGCCTGCCGCCGCTTCCTGATCGCCGGAGGCGCTGGCGAAATGGCCGGAGAGAAAGCTTCCGGCAGTATCGCCGTGGTCTTGCTTGGCGGCAGGCGCGGGCGCAAGCAGCGTTTTAACGGGCGGCGGCATACCGGGCTGCGGCGGCTCCGCATAGGCGGGGAGCCAAGCGCATGCGAGGTAGGCCAAGCTTACATAAAGGCTTTGTCTAGTAATAACAGACATTAAACTTCAAGAACGCGCTCTGAACGATGACGATTGTGGTGGTGACGGAAAGGGGAAATGCAGGTTTGGGGGAAAAACCTTGCGAATCCGGCTTATATCATTACAATGCGGCATTGCACAGTAAATAATTCCCCGTTTTCAAAGGATTTAGGAGTTTCGTTATGAGCAGCAAAAACAACCCGGAAAACCGCGGCAAAGTTACCGAGCTGCGCAGCTGGAAAGGCAAGAAAGTCAAGCCGGTGCTGTTCATCCAGCGCGGCACGGGCAAATACATCGCAGCAATGTACGAAGACGGCAGCATGGCCATCGGCAACGGCGGCCTACCGCTGGCCTACAAGGACGCAGACGCGGCATAGCCTACATCTGCCCGTAATTCGGCCCGCCGCCGCCTTCGGGGGGAACCCAGGCGATATTTAAGCTCGGGTCTTTCAAGTCGCAGGTTTTGCAGTGGATGCAGTTGGCGGCGTTGATGTGCAGGCGCGGATTGTGTTCTTTCTCCACGATTTCATACACCCCCGCCGGGCAGTAGCGCTGCTCAGGCGCATCGTAGAGCGGCAGGTTTC
>CAYMDD010000093.1:0-6572 GCA_964389045.1 uncultured Rickettsiales bacterium | reverse complement strand
ATCTTCGTGCAGCGTGGCGAGCACCAGCTTCCGCCACAAGGCAATCAGCAGCGCCAGCGTCAGCGCCCCGCCGCCCATGATCCAGGCGAGGTCGGATTCGCTCACCGAGAGAATGTCGCCGAAAAGATAGGCATGCGTGTTCAGGCGCACCGAAGGAAGCAGACTGACTGCCACTATGCCGATGGAAAGCCCGGCATGGGCGAATATGCCAAGCAACGTGTCTGCAGCAAGAATCTTCTTCCCTTGAAGCCACACCAGCAGGCAGGCGAACAGGGCGGAGACCAGCAGGATGCCGCCGCCCGCCCCGATGCCTGCGATTAGCCCGAGCGCAATCCCTAAGAGCGCGCTGTGCGCCAGCGAATCGCCGAAATAGGCCATGCGCCGCCATACGACGAAGCACCCCAGCGGCCCCATGACGGCGGCGATGCCGATGCCTGCCGCCAAAGCGCGCAAGAGATACGGCTCAATGGGCATGCGCCTCGCCCTCATGGTGGTGATGCGCGTGCGCGTGATGGTAGACCGAGAGCATCCGCGCCATGTCCGCGCCGAAGAGGGCAGTGAATTTCGGGTCTTTGGTGACGGCTTCCGGCGCGCCGGAGCAGCAGATGTGATGGAACAGGCACAGCACACGCGAGGTGGAGGCCATCACCAGGTGCAGATCGTGCGAGACTATGAGGATGCTGATGTTCCGCTCGGCGTAGATGCTCTCCAGCAGCTTATAGAACGCCAGCTGGCCGCCGATGTCCAAGTTTTGCGCCGGTTCATCCAGCACCAGCAAATGAGGGTTGCGCAGCAGCGCCCGCGCCAGCAGCACGCGCTGGAGTTCGCCGCCCGAGAGCACATGCAGCGGGCGCTCGGCGATGCCTTCTGCCTGCACGCGCGCGAGCATTTCGCCGATGGCGCCTCCGCTCGCGCCTTTCACCAGTTTTAAAAAACGGCGCACGGTGATGGGCAGCGCCGGGTCGGGCGCAAAGCGCTGCGGCATATAGCCGATGATTGTGCCTGGCTTGCGCGCGATGCGCCCGCGGTCGGGCGCGTAAAAGCCCATCAGCGCGTGGAGCAGCATGGTTTTGCCCGCGCCGTTGGGGCCGATCAGGGTGATGAATTCGCGCGCGCCGATCGAAAAGGAGATGTCGTCCAAAATGGCTTTTCCGCCACGGATGACGCTTACGCCTTCCGCCGCCGTCAGCGCTTCCGTCATCCGCTTTCTTTCCCGCATTCCGCGCATTGCCCGTGCACTTCGAGCACGTGGCGCGCAGGCGTAAAGCCGATGGCGCGGGCATTGCGCTCGACGGCGTGCCGGATGGATTCTTCGCAGCATTCGGTGATATTCCCGCATCCACGGCAGACGAAAAACTGGCAGCCATGCGTCTCGGCAGGGTGGGCGCAGCCGACGAAGGCGTTGATGCTCTCTACCTTGTGCACCAACCCGTGCTCCATGAGGAAATCGAGCGCGCGGTAGACGGTGGGAGGGGCCTGCGCGCCGTCTTCGTGCTCTATTTGCTCCAGCAGGTCATAGGCCTTGACGGCCTTGTGGCTCGACCAGACCAGCCCCAGCACGCGCCTGCGCACGGGCGTAAGCCGCGCCCCGCGCGCGTCGCACAGCGCTTCCGCTTCCCGCATCGCCTGCTGCATGCAGGCGCTGTGATCGTGGTGTGAGCTTTCGGATAAATGCTTTGACGGCATGGATGTTATAATATAACGCATGAGCGCATTGACAACCGAAAACTAACGATATTTCGCCGTGATAATGCGATTGCTGTGGATTCTGCTGGCTGTTCTGCTTCCTACTTCCGCCGGGGCGGAGGGGCCAAGGGTTGTGGCTTCCATCAAGCCGCTGCATTCGCTGGCGGCGGCGGTGATGGCGGGAACGGGGGAGCCGGAGCTGTTGGTGGACGGCGCGCAATCCGCGCACGGCTTCCAGCTCAAGCCCTCGCAACGCAAGCGAATCGAGCAGGCGGAGGTGGTGTTTACCATCGGCGATGCGTTGGAGCAGTTTCTGGCCAAGCCGCTTAAAGATGCCAAGCCGGATGTGACTGCCGTGGCAATGGCCGGGCAGGAAGGCATTACCCTCCTCAAACCCCGCACCGCTGCCCTATGGCCGCCGCATACCTATGCCATCCCCGACGCCGGCGGCGCATATGATCCGCATCTGTGGCTCGACCCCCAAAACGCCAAGGTCATAGTGCGGATCATCGAAAAGACGCTCTCCGCGCGCTACCCGCAGCATGCGGAAGCCTACCGCCGCAACGTGCAAACCACCCTCGCCAGGCTGGACGCGCTCAACGCGGAGCTGAAAGCCGTGCTCGCGCCGGTGCGGCCTAAGCCCTTCATCGTCTCCCACGACGCCTTCCAGTATTTCGAACGCGCCTACTCCTTAAACGGCATCGGCGCCATTGCGCTGGAGCCAGAACAGCCGCCCGGCGCACGGCGCGTGGAGGCGGTGCGGGAGGCAATCCGCGAACACCGCATACGCTGCGCCTTCCACGACCCGCAATCCGGCAAAGCGGCGCTTAAGGCAATAATGGAAGGGAATACAATCACCACCGCCGTGCTCGACGAACAGGGCGCAGATATTGCGGCGGGAGAGGAGCTTTATTTCACGCTGATGCGGAGAGTGGGGGAAGGGATGAGGGGGTGTTTAGGAAGGTAATTAAATATTCAACTTCGCGGTAAATTATTGATTTTATCAATGTATATGAAGTGATGATGCATTTATATACTTACAACTACTGAAAATGTTATTGACGATTTGCAAACGCAAAATTGATTGGATGTTGCAATTTAATGCAATATATTAATGATAATCAACTATTGTATGTAAAAATGCAAAAATCTGATTGGGCAGCTTTATTCAAGGAAGATCCGCTTACCGATGAAGAGCGGCGTGCTTACGAGCGGATGCAAAGTGCTATCGCTGCTTCTCAACATTCTAATCAAAGACCGTTCGATACGTCTCATGCGGTTATTAGACAAGAAGGCAATGCGCTTGATCTTATCACCGTTAAAGGGCGCGCTACGCGGTCGGCGAAAAATTTACATTATTTGCGTGAGCAAAATGCCGATTGTCCCAAATCATTATTGGGAGAGCTTACCGGGATCGTAAAGCGGAAAAAATGTGCGCTTGTATTCGACTATTTCAGTCATGAAGAAGATGTTGATAGAAGAATTGCCGAAAGCGGGCATTTATCCAGCAACCTGGCGCTAAGGGATAGTGGCGAAAGCACAAGCGGTGGCAGCACGGGCACGTGCGTTGTGGATGATGATAAGGAATTCGGAAATGTGGACTTTGTTTTTACCCGGCCTCTTTTTTACGATTCCGATACGCCTATCCGCTATATTAGAGAAAAGTTTTATTTGCCGGGGGATCATCTTATTGCCGGGCAGATCGCTTGGCTGAGTTTTACCGATTGGGCGGATTTTAAAGGCGGCGGAAAACCTCAGGACGAGTATGTGGGCAATAGTTGGCGACGTGACGATGTGGCCGATGTGAAAAAAAGTTTTATTTGCGATTTTTATGTGGGGAAAGATATTCCTGAAGCCATTGCGCTCAAAACGTTCGAAACCATCAAAACGGCGATACTGTTGGCTGCAGATGATACGGTTAGCGGTTTTAACATAGAGAATGCAATGCAGTTTTTAGATAACATAGCACATGCAGGTTATCGCCGAGGCAGGCTAAGAGAGGATAATAAACTGGAGAAACCTCTCGCGGCACTTGAATTGAATGATAGGCAAAAAGAATTTTTGTTGACGCGCAGCGACGCAAAAGACGCATTTATAAAAAAAGCGGTTGAAAGTACGCTTATCATCATGCGCGATCACGCCGAGATCAAAGTGCCGCGTTTTGTTGCTCTGGACGGCGCTGCATTGCCTAAGATTACAGATGATGAAAATGGTAAGGAAATAATATTGGCGACGCAATTTAAAGCCGAAGCCGAACAGGCTGACCGGATTGTATTCGATGATTCAAAACGTCCTGTGAAATGCCGGACGGAGACAGTACCGGCGGATACAAGGAAATATGTTGCGGCAATCAGTTATGCTTGCCCAGGGAACTAAGTTATTTATTTTGCGGATGCCAATAGCGATGAAAATACGCCCCGCTATTTCACACGCTTCAAAAACCCATTCGGATTAAAGGTGAGCAGCAGGCGCTCCCTGCTTTTATCGATCGTAAAATCGTCGCGGCCTTGCATGAAATCCTGGATGGCTTCCATGGGGCCGGGGCCGTATTTGTTAAAGGCGGGGTGTCCATTGATGTTGGAATCCTGCACGATGAGATATCCGCCCACGTGGATCATGGGGGAATACGCGTTCAGCTCCTTCAGCACATGATCCTTCTTATGATTGGAATCCAGGATCACCAGCGCTTTCTTGCCTGCAACGCGCTTGGAGATCGTATCCACAATCTTGGGATCCGTTGAACTGCCCAGGATGAATTCTATTCTTTCTTTAGCAATTTTCTTTTCAAAAAAATCAGGGAAGGGCTTATTTACATCAATGGTGATGACCTTGCCTTCCGGGTTCACTTGTTCGAGCACCATCGCCCATATCAGCGCGCTTCCGCCTTTGTACGTGCCCGATTCAATAATAAAATCCGGCTGCGTCTCATGAATGATCTCTTGCGTTATCCATACATCCAAAGGATTTTGCCACGTTTGTATGCCCAGCCAATGGTTTTTATGCCACGTGTTTCTATCGTTATAGAAAGCATGATGAAATTTATTTACAATATCGTTTTTTGCGTCATGGGATTCGGCGGGCTGGCCTGAAGCAGGAACGGTAAGGCAACTCGCTATCGCAATGATCACGGCGATTACAGCATAACTCCTCAGCTTTTTCCGTTTATCGCCCGACATGCTCGTATCTCCTTATTTGCATTATGTGGTAGATCCACTAGCCGAAGCTTTTTGAGTGATGACTGGTCGGACTTAGTGGACGTGTTCAGAACCTGTAATGAGCGAAGGCTATTGATTTTGCGGATGTGGGTGGCGTGGAGGTATATTCATATACCAGGGATTATTGAGCGGGTAGAGGAGCGGTTCGTGCTTCTCAATGGGAACTAAACTTCAGTGTCTATATTTTTTTCAGCCCCATTACGACAATCTGATAAAGCATATTTCTGTCCAATTTGTCGCGAGTATCTATGGAGTCGATTACAAATCGCATATTTAGTCCAAGGTTTGCCACGTTCATTTAAGAATAATTTTCCTTGGGAACGTTTTTTTACTAGCCTAGCAGCGACATTTATTGCTTCTCCGCGCAGAGGAATATTTCTTGCTTTTTGCTTCGCTCTACCAGTTCCTTCAGGAATACGAATACGATTATTTTTAAGATCAATATGTTTTGCTTCTAAGTGGCGTATCTCCTCAGGACGACAATCAGTATTCCACGAAAATGTTAGTACATCATGAAATACGTCACCTTCTTTTCCGAGTGACCGTATTTTTTCATAATCAGCTGGAGTCATAGTGTTATTGCGTTGAGCCGCCTTCGGCTTTTTTATATTTTTTAGCGGGTTCTCAACAAGGCGGTTGTTTTTGACGGCCCAATTGTAGACAACTTGAATTGCTGTAATGCCACCACGAGTATAACTATCTCCCCAATCCTCCTGACTATTTAACCAATCAGCTACTTGAAAGGGTTCTAGTGCAGAAGCGGGTTGGTCTACCTTATCACCTATATATTTAAGAAAGCTTGTTAGATGTCCCTTATACCATTCAAAAGTGCGGCGTGATCTATGCTTCTTACAATATGCGAGATACACATTGGCGAGTTCACTAATAGTAATACTCGGCACTATTTTTTTTTGTTCGAGAGCCTGATTGAGTTCGAAAACTATATTATCTAATAGTTTTTTCCTTAAATCCTCACGCCAACCATTTTTTTTCGAGTTATATGGAATGCCCGCTTCACCATGTATGTTAAATGGCAATCCTTTAGGAAGTTTCGATTTATCCCATAATACAAAAGTTGGCCGCTCCCGCGCAAATGCCCAACCTAGTTCAAAAAATACATTAGGATTATTCGAAGTCACTTCGGCTATACAGACTGCAGCATTATCGATAGATGATTTTATTTTTTCTAGAGGCGGTTTTGCACCAAGAATTTCATCTGCCCTACGACAATAAGCGCCTGCATCTTTGGCTGCAATTTTAATAACGTCGTTATATAGGCTATCAAAAAATTTACCGTTATCGAACTCTTGCATTACGAAACAGATGGGGTTTGTCATGCATCACCTCATTTCATCTGGTATAGAACACTACTTTTTTAGTAGTTCTGTATAGCTGATATGTCAAGCTTCTTTCATGCCACCCTCACAGGATTCGAACCAAAATTCTCTAAGAGTTTCAATGTCAGTGATTTTACTGCTTCAATATGAAACTGATTTCAGAACCCAGCTTTTTTGTGGATTCAGAACCTTTGCATATCGCTATAGTCCGCCTACGCCTTCGGCTTCGGCGTGACACCAGCTTTTCTAAGCTCGCATACGCTCGCTAAGAAAAGCTAGGTGGTCGGGGAGACAGGATTCGAACCTGCGACCCTCTGCTCCCAAAGCAGATGCG
>CAYMDD010000092.1:0-6576 GCA_964389045.1 uncultured Rickettsiales bacterium | reverse complement strand
ATTCATTCGCTGACGCATTGATACTGCCAACCCTCCCGCAAACGGGAGGGCAATAAACACTCAACAACCAAAGGAAACTAACTCAATGTCCATTTCGGAAATCACGGAACGCGTCCATACCCTGGGCAATGCCTGGGAGCAGTATAAGCAGATCAACGATGCGCGCCTGCGCGAGATCGAGCGCAAAGGCCATGCCGACCCGCTGTATGCCGAGCATCTCTCGCGCATCGGCGATGCGCTGGATAATACCAAGCACCGCTTGGACAGCCTGGAAACCGCGTATTTGCGCCCCGGCGCGGAGGAGGGCATGAAGGCCTACGATCCGGTCAACTCGGAATACCGCAAGGCTTTCTGCCTCTATTTGCGCAAAGGCCTGGACAGCGGGCTGGAGACCAAGGCGCTCTCGGTCGGATCCGATCCCGACGGCGGGTATCTGGTGACGCCAACGATCACCTCTAAGATCGTGACGGCGATTTATGAGTCCTCGCCCATGCGCAAGCTCGCCTCCATCGAAACCATCTCCACCGATTCGCTCGATTTGATCGATGACCATGACCAGATGGCCGCGGGCTGGACGGCGGAAGCGGCGAGCATTACCGATACCGCCACGGCGCAGATCGCCAAGCGCAATATCCCCACCCATGAGATGTACGCGCAGCCGAAGGCGACCCAGCGGCTGATCGACGATGCGGAAATCGACATCGAGGCGTGGATCGCCATAAAGGTGGCGGATATTTTCGCCCGCAAGGAAAGCACGGCGTTTATCAGCGGCAACGGCGTCGGCCAGCCGCGCGGCATTTTGACTTATGCGGCAGGGACTGCGTGGGGCAAGATCGAGCAGGTGAATTCCGGCACCGCCGGGCAGGTGACGGCGGATGGGTTGATTAAAGTCTACTATGCCTTGAAGGACGCCTATGCGCGCCGCGCCAGCTTCCTCATGAACCGCTCCACCGTGCAGGCGGTACGGCTCTTGAAGGACGCGAATAACCAGTACCTTTGGCAGCCCGGCCTGGCGGCGGGCACGCCGGATACGCTGATGGGCGTGCCGGTGGCGATGGCTTCCGACATGCCAGCGGCGGCCTCCGCGGCGCTTGCCGTGGCGGTGGGGGATTTCCAGGCGGGATACCAGATCGTCGACCGTGTCAATATCCGCATCCTGCGCGACCCGTTCACCGACAAGCCGTTCGTGAAATTCTACACCACCAAGCGCGTCGGCGGCGACGTGGTGAATTACGACGCCATCAAGCTTCTCAAACTTTCAGCCTAGAGGATATATCCATGCGCGATTTATACCACAGCGTGCTGGCCACGCAGATTTCCAACCCGGCCACGGCGACTTCCGCCCGCACGTCATCTGCCTGCGATTTGCAGGGTTTCAATGCCGCTTCCATCCTTTTCGTCGTAGGGCAGAGCGGCGATACCCTGTCGGGGAGCGTTTACTGGACGCTGAAACTCCAGCACAGCGACGATGACTCCACCTACAGCGACGTGGGCGTAAGCGACCTTCACAACTCCGCCGCCACCGTCGTCATCGACAGCGCCGCGGAGGATAGGACCAGTTACGCTTTCGGCTACCAGGGAAACAAGCGTTACCTAAAAGGCATCGCCACCCCGACCGGCACGCATAGCAACGGCACGCCGCTGGCTATCGTGGCTCTGCGGGGGCAGGCGAATTATCAACCTGTGATTTAAAGGTTTTTTAATCCCCGGCAGTATATGATGACTGCCGGGGCATCTCCCCCGCCATGCCTTGACCGGTGGAGGAGGGGATGGTATAGTCGATTAAATGATTCTAAAATAACCATTAGTGGGATTGCGTTCCGTGGCCAAACTCAGCCGTTCCGAGCAGATCATCGCCGAGAAGACCGTATGCATCCTGCTGATGCGCGGGGAAAACGCCGAGGGCAACAAGATCTTCGCCTATGTCGCCGTGCGCGCCGATAAGCTCGAAGAATTCATGGAGGCGCAGCAGAAGGGCATTTTCTACCCCGAAGATTACGGCATCATCATCGAATCGGGCGAGGGGGAGCCTTCCGACGCCGTCCGCGAGAAAATGACCAAAGAATACGGCTTCAACCACGAAGCGATGATCGATATCCCCGACAGCGGCAAGGCGGGGGAGATTACGTCGAACTTAAGCACAAAAAAATCCAGCGCCGATTAACGGCTTTCTTGCCGTCCACGGTTTCACCAAATCGTCACACTATTGCGCCGCCCTTTTGTGCTAGATTAGGGTGGTAGTATCAGGTGTTTTGTATCCATTGTCATGGTGAACGGAAACGAAAACAATAACTTAAGCCTGCGCGGCAAGACGGCGCTGCAAGCCGGGAACATGCTTGTGGCCGAAGCCGCAGGCGCCACCGCCGAAATCGGCGCCCTGAGCGTTATTGACTCATTCGACAGGAATGCGCCCGGGCTGGTCGGGCTGATTAAGAAACCCATCCGCGCCGCCGTCACCCTGTTCCGCCCGCAGATCGAATGGGCGATGAACCACATGCGCGGCCTGGAAGGCACCAACGTGCAGCAGCGGCGGCACGCGCGCACGGAAGAAGAGCGCATCGATAACCTGACCGATACCACGTATCACTACGCTGCCGCCACCGGCATCGGCTACGGCGCCATGTGGGGCACGCAGCGCGCGCTTAATCATGTGACCGGCGTGCCGATGGACCGGAAGCACGAAGCCAAGATCTATTTCCAGGACGCGCTGGTGCATGCAGGCGCGGTCATCGTCCTTGGCCTGCCGGCGATGGAAGGAGTGACCCAGACCGCCAAGGATGCGCTCGGCTGCGTGTTCAGGGCGGTGGGCTATGAAGACAAAAAAGCGGACGAGCTGGCGAATTACGCCATGATCGTGCAGGTGCCCAATTTTATCGCGTATCTCAACGACGTGCACTTGCTACACAAGCTCAACGCCAAGGATGCGATACTTGCCGCCGCGCATGTCTGAAGCGGCGATGCTCACCTAACCGTTTACGATTTTCCCTCTATACTTTTCGAAAGGACGCCTGGCGATGATTATGCCCAGCAAGCGCGCGCTTGCGCGCGTGAATGCGCCCGCCACGGAACCGTTGACCCTGGCGGAGACGAAACTCTACCTACGCATCGACGGCAGCGAGGAGGATACGCTCATCACCGAGCTGATCGCCAGCGCGCGGCAGTATGCGGAGGATTACCTGCGCCGCTCGCTGATTACCCAGCGGTGGAAGCTTTCCTTTGACGATTACGCGCCGGACGATGCGGCGCTGCCGCGCGGGCCGGTGCAGGGCATTGTTTCGGTGACGGCATATGCGCGCGACGACAGCGCCACGCTCATTCCTCCGTCAAGCTATTACCTGAACGCAGCCAAGGATGCGCTTCTCTTCGATACCACCGTGTACGGACACAGGATCGAGATCGTCTACGATACAGGCTTCGGCCTCGCTTCCGCCGTTCCCAGCCCGGTTAAATACGGAATGCTTGCACATATCGCGGCACTCTATGAGCAGCGCGGAGACGCGGATTATGCGTTGCTGCCGCGCCAGGCCGTGGCACTTTATGCCCCGTTCCGCGAGGTGGGTTTATGACCCGCTTCCCGGCATCGCGCCTGCGCTACAGGATGACGCTCCAGCAAGCCGTGCTGACGCCGGACGGAGCGGGCGGGCATACGCGAGAGTGGCAGGATATGACGGAATTATGGGCGGAAATCGGCACACCGGTTTTCCGCGAGCCGTTCACCGCCGCTCAAACCGACGCCAGCCGCCGCCACCTTATCCGCATCCGCGCGCGGGCGGGCATCATCGTCGGCATGCGTTTTGCATATGAGAACCGTACGTTCCTCATCACGAATATCGCGGCTTTGCCGCATTCGCAGCGGGGAATAATGGAGCTATGGGCTGAAGAGGGGAAAGAAGCATGATAATCAACGATAACCTCGCCTTCCAGCAACTCGAAGCGTGGCGGCTGCAATCCCGCGTTGAGGTGAGGCGCGCGCTTCTCAGCGCTGCTGAAAGCGTGGCAGAGGAAGCACGGCGCATCCTGATGCAAAAACCCTCCGGCATAGAGGATGCGCAGAAAGTGCGGGTTGCGGAAACAGGGGCGGGAGATGCCGTCCAAATCATCGCGCCGCATGCGGATGCCCTACCGGATGAATTCGGCGGCCTGTCCAGCCCCGCCGCGGGGTTCTTAAGCGAAGCGCTGGCGTTTTCGCGGCAGGGATTTCTGGCCGCTATGACTCAAGCGCTGCAATCCGCGCTTTATCCCCGCGCGCGCTGAGACGTCTGCGCCTGCATAATCACCTTATACGCCTGTAGCAGCAGCGACACGTTGCGGTGGAAGCATTCCGCCCAGCCGGCATGGATCGCCAGTTTGCAGCTGATGCACACGTCCCTTAAGAAACGCGAGGCGCTGGCGAGCGAGAATATCGCCAGGGCTTCGGCGAAATCGTCCGGGTTCGGAAGCGGGATGCGCTGGGCGGTGAGATAGACGCCGGACATCAGATCCCGCGTCGCCTTGCACCACGGGCGGTACGCGCCGGAGAGGAATTCCGGCATCGTGTCGCTTACCTGTTCGAGATAATCGCCGACCGTGGTGAGAATGGCCTGGTAGTGGAACGAGAACTCCTTGAAAACGCGCCTGGCCTCTTGAATGTCAGCCTGATCCGGCAAAGGATGGATGATAAGCCGCGTCTCCAGTGCGGTCTGCGTCGCCGACATAAGCATTTCCTCTAAGAAGTCCTGCTAAACAGTATAGCAACGTTTCATGACAGATTTATGACTGTTAATAATTTTATTAACGTGTTGTCACCCAACTGTAACATTAAAAAGTAAGATTTTCTATGAGCGCTTTCGGCCATTTTTCGCTGCAAACGGCATTGTACGACGCACTTTCCACAGACAGTCAGCTTAGTGCGATGGTCACGGGGATTTACAGTCATGTGCCCGGCGACACGCTGCCCCCATACGTTGTCCTTGGCCGCATCGACGGCAGGGACTGGGCGGGCAGCGCATTGGCAGGGATGGAATATACGGTCAATATCCACGCCTACAGCGCAGAAGCCGGAAACAGCGAAGCCCTGGCTATCCTGGCGCGCGTTTACGCGCTGCTGCATGGAACTGCCTTAACCGTATCGGGGCAGACGCTCATCAATCTGCGCATGGTCAACAGCACCGTAGAGCAGGAAAAAACCCTCCGCCACGGCGTGATGCGCTTCCGCGCGGTCACGCAGGCTTGAGAAACCAACCCCATTATTTAGGAGACTGATTCATGGCCGCACAGAAAGGCTCACTGCTTTTAATCAAAATCGGCAACGGCGGCTCGCCTACCGAAACCTTCACCACCGTTGCAGGCCTGCGCACCACACGGATGGCGCTCAACCAGCAGCCGGTGGATTGCAGCAACAAGGACAGCGGCGCATGGCGCCAGCTGCTGGGCAATGCAGGCATCCGCTCCATTTCGATCAGCGGCGGCGGCGTATTCACGGATGCCGCCAGCGAGGAAAGTTTACGCGGATACGCCTTCGCGGGCAGCGTCAACAATTACAAGCTCTATTTCGGCAACGGCGGCATCCTGTCGGGTGCATTCCAGGTGACGTCCTATGAGCGCGCGGGCAATCATGACGGGGAGGAAACCTACAATCTCACGCTGGAAAGCGCCGGCGCGGTAACATTCGCTTAAAAAAACACGGAGACTCTTATGACCAACCCTGCACGCGGCGAAGTGGAAATAAGCTTCGCCGGAAATGCCCGCTATACGCTGCGCCCCAGCTTTTCCGCGCTCTGCGCCGTTGAGCATGCGACGGGAAAAGGAATCATCGCCCTGGCGATGGCCTTGAACGACGGCGCGCTGCGGTTGAACGACATGGCGGCCATCATCCATCATTGCGCCGTCGCCGCCGGAGGAAAGGACATGCCGGACGCGTCCACGATTGGGGAGATGATTACCGCAACTGGAATGACGGCGTGCATATCGCCACTGGTGCGCCTTTTCGCAGGCGTGCTAGGCGGCGAGGCCGATGCTTAAGAACACCACATTGCCCTGGCGCCTATGGATGGAAGCCGGGATCGGCGCGATGGGCATGGAGACGGAGGCCTTCTGGGCAATGACGCCGCTTGAATTCTACGCAGCGATACGCGGCTGGCAACGCGCAAATGGCAGGCCGATGTTCGACGAAGCGATGAGAGGAGAGGAGCTGCAAGCTTTAAAAGCGCGATTCCCCGACGCTTAATAGGGCGATTGCCGCAAAATACTATCCATATACTCGCGGAAATTGGTGGATAAGCCTTCGATTGCGGCATCCGTGCACGGCGTTTCCGCGTACATTTCCTGGAACGAGCCTTGCGCGGCGGTGGCGATATCGTATTGCAGCCGTCCGGGGGCATTGACGGACGCCATCTCGCGCAGCAGGCTGGAATTTATCATATGCCCGTCCTCCAGGCGCGCGGCCCCGCATTTTTTGAGGAACAGGTAGGAAATCAGCAGCTCCTCGTAGCGTTTTTTCAGCTTATCGAGGTCGATCTGCCGGGCGGTTCCGGCATCGTTTGCCTCAAAAACCTCGACGATCGCGCTGCGCGGAGGCTGGGTTTCTCCCCCCGGAGC
>CAYMDD010000091.1:0-6706 GCA_964389045.1 uncultured Rickettsiales bacterium | reverse complement strand
GTGAAATACTGCGTGCAGGACATTCAAAAAGACATCGCCCACACCCGCCGCGAGCTGGAGCAGGAGCGGCAGAACCTGCACGTGATCGCCGCCGAATGGGCGTACCTCAACGCGCCGGACAGGCTGGCGCAGCTTTCGGCGAAATACCTGCAGCTCCAGCCGATGAAGCCGGAGCAGATGGGCGACGTGGCGAGCCTCCCCTATCCCGGCGAGGGCATGCTGGCCGAGAATGCATCCCCGCCTGCGGGCGTGGTAACGCCCGGCGCGGTAACGCCCGCGGTCATGCACGCCAACGCGGAGTAGTTCGATGCGCAGCCGCAGGCCAACGGCTCTTTATGTGCGTGAAAGCACCGGCGCGCGCGTCATCGAACAGGGGCGGATACGGCTTTTATGCGTCGGCCTTTTCTTTGTCCTATGCTTCGGCACCATCGCCGCGCGCCTGGGCATAATGATGATTTCCCCCCGCGCCGCCGCCATCGATTTTTCGCTCAAAATTGGCCCCGACAAGGAAGGCGACGCCGACGCCGTGGACGGGGAGGTGAAATCCGCCGCCGGTCTGACGCGCGGCGATATCGTCGATAAGAACGGCATGCTGCTGGCCACCTCGCTGATGATGGAATCGGCCTTCGCCAACCCGCGCGAGATGAGCAACGCCGCCCAGGCCGCCGAAAAACTCTCCAAAACGCTCCGCATCGATAAGGACGCGCTGCTGAGACGCTTCAAGAGCAAGAAAACCTTCGTGTGGATCAAGCGGCATCTGACGCCCGCCGAGCAGAAGGCCGTCAATGCCCTGGGCATTCCGGGCGTGTATTTTCTTCCTGAGGAACGCCGCGTCTACCCTTACGGCGCGGCGCTCTCGCACGTGGTGGGGTATGTGGGCGTAGACAATCGCGGCCTGGCGGGGGTGGAGAAAACCCAGGACGTGCGGTTGCTGGACGAAGCCCGCCGGGGGGAGCCGGTCAAGCTCTCCATCGACGTGCGCGTGCAGCATATCCTGCGCGACGAGATGCAGAAAGCCGTGGCGGAGTTCAAGGCCATCGGCGCCACCGGCATGGTGCTGGACGCGCATTCCGGCGAGGTGGTGGCCATGAGTTCGCTGCCCGATTTCGACCCGCACCATCCCGCCAAAGCCACGGACGCGCAGAAATTCAACCGCGCGGCGCTCGGCACCTACGAGATGGGGTCGACTTTTAAAAGCTTCACGATGGCGATGGCGCTCGACTCCGGCACGGTGAAGTGGAACGGCGGGTATGATGCGACCAACCCCTTAAAGATCGCCAACTTCACCATTACTGATGCCCACGGCAAGAAACGCTGGCTATCCGTGCCGGAGATTTACGCCTATTCTTCAAACATCGCCACGGCGAAAATGGCGCTCGACTGCGGCGGCAAGATGCAGCGTGAGTTCTTAACCCGCCTCGGCCTTACTAAGCCGCTCCAGATCGAACTGCCGGAGCGCTCGCTTCCTCTCTACCCTGCGGAATGGAAAGAGATCCATACCGTCACCATCTCCTACGGCCATGGCATTTCCGTGACCCCGCTGCACCTGGTGCGCGGCATCGCGGCGCTCATCAACGGCGGCACGCTGCCTGCCCTCACGCTGCTTCACCAGCCGGAGCGGGAGAGGGATAATAAACGCGTCATCGCGGAGAAAACCTCGCAGGCCATGCGCCGCTTGATGCGCCTGGTGGTGCGCCACGGCACCGGCGGCAAGGCCGATATCCCTGGCTACCGCGTCGGCGGCAAGACGGGCACGGCGGAGAAAAACATGGCCGGGCGCTACAACGAGAATTCCAAGCTCTCTTCCTTCATCGCCGCTTTCCCGATGGATGATCCGCAATACGTGGTGCTGATGATGATCGACGAGCCGGTGGGCAACAAATCCACCTACGGCTATTCCACCGGCGGCTGGGTGGCCGCCCCCGGCGTAGGCCGCGTCATTGCGCGCATGGCGCCGCTCTTGGGCCTGCCTCCCCTATACGACGCCCTGGACGACGACGCCGAGAAATACTGGGTGGATACGGATAAGAAAAAACCTGTGCAGGCCGTCCGCGCGGCGCCCACCGTTTCCCCCGCACTCGACAGGCGCTATCTGCGTGCCGCATCTTATTGAGCTGCTCCGCGGCGTAGACGCCGCTTATGATGCGAAGCATGAAAACTTGGAAATCACCCATGTCACCGCCAATTCGCGCGAGGTGAGGCCGGGGAGCCTGTTCGTGGCCATTCCGGGGGTAAAGGCGGACGGCGCGCAGTTTATCAACATGGCGGTGGAAAAAGGCGCGAGCGCCGTGCTTTGTCATCCCGGCGCAGGCTGGGATCCACATCTGCCGGCTTTACAAGCGGAAACATCGATCCCAGCCTGCGCCGGGATGACAATTCCGTGGATCACCACCCCCAACCCCCGCCTGGCCTTGGCGAGAATCGCCGCCAATTTCTATCCCCGCCAGCCCGCCCATATCGCCGCCGTGACGGGCACGGACGGCAAGACCTCCACGGCGGAATTCACCCGCCAATTGTGGGAAATGCTGGGGCATAAGGCCGCCTCCATCGGTACGCTCGGCATCAAGGGGGAAGGAGGGGAAGAACTTTACCCTGGCACTCACACCACGCCCGATCCGCTCACCCTCCACCGCATCCTGCAGGGCTTGAGCGACCGGGGCTACACCCACCTGGTCATGGAAGCCTCCAGCCACGGCCTCGACCAGCACCGGCTGGACGGCGTGCGGCTGCAGGCGGCGGCCTTCACCAACCTCACCCGCGACCATCTGGATTACCACGGCGATGAAGAAAGCTATTTCCGGGCAAAGGCGAGGCTGTTTTTGGAATTATTGCCGGAAGGCGGCGCGGCGGTGATTAACGTGGATGATGCCAGAACGGATGCGCTGGAAGCCATTGCTCTGGAAAACAGGCATCGCTATATCGCATACGGGAAAACGCGGGCGTTCTATAGCGATCCATGGGAGGAACAACATTTTTTCATTAACCGCTTCATACCGCAACCGCATGGTCAGCAATTTTCGTTCGCAGCGTGGAAAACCGTCACGTCGTCGTTAAAAACGCTGTTCGCCAACCGTATTGAAACGGAATACGGCGTTGACGTTCCACTCGTAGGTGCATTTCAGGCGTTTAATATACTGGCGGCCTGTGGCCTGGTCTGGGGGTGCGGTGAAACGGATATTGAAGTTCTTGTTAAACTTTTGCCCAACCTCAAAGGCGTCCCAGGGCGTTTGGAGCAGGTGGCTGCGCATCCTTCCGGCGCACCCGTCTTTATCGATTACGCGCACACGCCCACGGCATTGGCGGGCATCTTGAAAACCTTGAGGCCGCATACGCGAAACCGCCTCGTCGTCGTCTTCGGTTGCGGCGGCGACCGCGACAAGGGCAAGCGTCCGCTGATGGGTAAGGCGGCGGCGGAATTCGCGGACGTAGTCTTCGTTACCGACGACAACCCCAGAAGCGAAGACCCCGCCCAAATCCGCACCGAAGTGATGGCGGGCTGCCCGGATGCAACTTCTGTTGCCGGGCGCGAAAGCGCCATCTATGCTGCGCTTTCAACGCTTGAACAAGGAGATGTGCTGGTGGTGGCGGGCAAGGGGCATGAGAAAACGCAGACGATCGGAGATCAAGCCATCCCCTTCGACGATGCGGAAGTGATCCGGGAATGGGGTAAAAATGAAAAAAGATAGTAGCGCCATGACGCTCTGGACATCGGAAGATGCGGCGCGCGCCACGGGCGGGCGAAGCGCGGGTGGCTGGCAAGCGCGGCGCGTGTCCATCGACAGCCGGAGGATAGAGCCGGGCGATCTCTTCGTTGCCCTCACGGGTGAGCATTTCGACGGGCATGATTTCGCAGCCCAGGCGCTGGAAAACGGCGCTGCGGCGGCGATGGTGAGCCGCGCGCCGCAAGGGGCGGATGCCGGCAGGCTCCTCGTTGTGCCGGATACGCTGGACGGGTTATGGAGTTTGGCCAGGGCGGCGCGCGAAAGAACGAAGGCGCGCATTGCCGCGGTTACGGGGAGCGTAGGCAAAACGAGCACCAAGGAAATGCTGAAATTAGGCCTTTCCGCGCACGGGCGAACCTTCGCCAGCTTCGGCAATTTCAACAACCATATCGGCGCGCCGCTCAACCTGGCAAACCTCTCCCCCGATGCGAAATTCGGCGTGTTCGAGCTGGGCATGAACCACGCGGGCGAGATTGCGCCGTTGTCCAGGCTCGTCCGCCCGCACGCCGCGGCGATCACCAACATCGAGGCGGTGCATCTGGAGTTTTTCTCTGGATTAGAGGGCATCGCCGATGCGAAAGCGGAGATTTTCGAAGGCGTGGAGCCGGACGGCGCCGTGCTCCTCAATGCCGACAACGCGCAATTCGCCCGGCTGAAAACGAAGGCGGAGGAAAAAAGGCTACGCATTCTTTCCTTCGGGCGGAAAGGGGCGGATATCCGGCTGATCAGCGCGCAGGTGGAAGATGGCCACACCATGATTATCGTAGAAGTGCCGCAAGGACGGATGCAGGTGGCTTTAGGCGCGGCAGGTGCGCATTTCGCCGCTTCAGCGCTAATTGCGCTCGGCATGGCGGAGATTTTCGAACTGGAAGTAAAGCGCAGCGCGGATGCGCTGGCGGAATTCGCGGAGCCGGAGGGCAGGGGGCGCATCGCGCGGCTGCCGTGGCATGAAGGCGAACTCCTGGTGATTGACGACAGCTACAACGCGGGGCCGGCCTCGATGAAAGCGGCATTCGACAAGACCGCCGCCGTCGCCGCCGGGCGCCGCAAGGTGGCCGCGCTGGGCGACATGCGCGAGCTGGGCGAATCCGCCCCTAAGCTGCATGAGGAGCTGGCGGCATCTTTAAAGGAAAACGGCTTCGACGCCGTATTCTGCGCCGGAACGCTCATGAAGCATCTCTACGACGCGCTCCCCCCACAGATGCGCGGCGGCTATGCCGCATCGGCGGAGGAGTTGCTGACGCTGCTGGAAGAAGCCCTGCGCCCCGGCGATCTGCTCCTCATCAAAGGCTCGCACGGGAGTTTGATGTACCGGCTTGCTGCTAAATTTTTAAAGGCAAGGAAAAGAAATGCCGATGCCGCATAAGCATTTGCTTGTTTTTGTGTGCTGCGCGTTGTTCTATCCTGCTTCCGGTATGGCGGGCGAGAATGATTTTTTGATTATACCGGGTGAACGCGCCGGGTTCATTACGGCCCATACCGATTATGAAACGCTTTCGCGTCTGTTGCCAGAGCATGGCTACCGGGCGGTCGCCGTAAGTCTGAGCGAGGGGATGTACCGTTGCGGCACGGCGATTTATCCCGATACGCCGAATGAGATGCGCATCGTCTGGAAAAGCGATACGGAAGTGATTTGGGAAACCCTCAATACCCCCAAGGAGAAAATCGATGCGGAATGCGCGCAGAAAACCGCATTCCGCCAGCCTGAATACGTGGAGGTAGGGGGAGTAGGCGCATCCGGCCAATCGCTCTGGCATACGAAGGAAAATCTACGCCTTGGATTAGGCATTGCCGAGGTTGAGCGTATTAACGGCAAGCCTTTTGAGATTATGATATGCGACTGCGATGTGGCCGGAAACGCCATTCGCGGCTGGGCCGATGGCCGTCTCCCATACGCGCTTACTGTGCGGTTCAGTTATAATTATAGGGCAAGGGAGGTGGAAAATCTCCCTCGCCGGGAAAAGGGCGGTACGCCTTCAAGCTTGCCTGCCATGCGCAGAATGGGTGCGGTGGTCGATTCCATGCGCGCGGAGTTTAGCGTACAGCTCTAAAAATCTTTGCGCCTCAATGTGAAAAATCCAGTGACGCGGTAAGAGCGGCGCATTAGCATAATGCACCCGTCCTTTCTATTTTTTTGACTCTCATGCTCTATAACCTCTTTGCGCCGCTTGCGGAAAATGCACTGTTTTTCAACCTGTTCCGTTATATCTCCTTTCGTTCCGGCGGGGCGGTGTTCACCGCAATGATTTTAAGCTTCTGGCTGGGGCCGAAAGTCATCCGCTGGCTGAAAAGCAAGCAGGCCGAGGGCCAGCCGATCCGCGACGACGGACCGGAATCGCACCTCATCACCAAGAAAGGCACGCCCACGATGGGTGGGGTGATGATTTTGCTCTCTCTTTCCCTCTCCACGCTGCTCTGGGCGGATCTCGCCAACCCGTATGTGTGGCTTACGCTGCTGGTAACGGTGGGGTTCGGGCTGATCGGCTTCGGCGATGACTATTTAAAGCTCACCAAGAAGAACCCCAAGGGGCTTTCCAGCCGCCATAAGTTTCTCGCTCAGATCCTCGTCGCCCTGGTGGCCGCGCTCATCATCCGCGACGTGCTGCCGGAGGGCTTCCGCTCGCACATCGCCGTGCCTTTTTTCAAGGAGTTCTTGATCGACGCGGGCATGCTCTACATGGTTTTCGCCGTAGTGGTGATGGTCGGCGCGTCGAACGCGGTCAACCTGACGGACGGGCTGGACGGGCTGGCCATCGTGCCGATTGCGATTGCCGCCGGCTGCTTCGCGCTGATCGCCTATCTGGTGGGCAATGTCAAATTCGCCGATTACCTGCAGCTGCATTATGTGCCCGGCTCCGGCGAACTGGCCGTGTTCTGCGCCGCGCTGGTGGGGTCGTGCTTAGGCTTCCTGTGGTTCAACGCGCCGCCCGCCAAGGTGTTCATGGGCGATACGGGAAGCCTAGCCATGGGCGGGGCGCTGGGGG
>CAYMDD010000090.1:4522-6772 GCA_964389045.1 uncultured Rickettsiales bacterium | reverse complement strand
GCGCTGAACACCATGAAATCCCCGCGCGCGGTGGCTGCCAAGCGCGGCAAGAAAGTCGGTGAGATCGTGGCGCGCCGCGAAGGCACCGACCGCAGCGCCGACAAGCCGGATGCAAAGGAGGCTTAAAGACATTATGGCTGGGAAAGAAGCAGAAACCAAAAAGGAAGCGGCGCCTAAGAAAACCGCCGCGCCGAAATCGCCCAAGGGCGAAGCGGCGATGAAAGCCGCCGCCAGGAAGCCGGAAGCGCCGAAGCAGGAGAAACCGCCGCAGGCGAAGCCCGCTAAAAAGCAGGCAGCATCCAGCGCGCGCCTTCGCGTGACGCAAATCGGCAGCCCCATCGGCAGGCAAGCCTGCCAGCGCGATACGCTGATCGGCCTTGGCCTCAACAAGCTTAACCGCACGCGCGAGCTGGAGGACAGCCCCGCCGTACGCGGCATGATCGGCAAAGTCACCCATCTGGTGCGTGTGGAACAGGCATAAAATAAGCAGGTAGCAATATGCAACTCAATGAACTCAAAGACAATCCCGGCGCGCGCAAACGCAGGATGCGCGTTGGCCGCGGTATCGGCTCCGGCAAAGGCAAAACCTCCGGGCGCGGCGGTAAAGGCCAGACGGCGCGAACGGGCGTCGCCATCAATGGCTTCGAAGGCGGCCAGACGCCGATTCACCGCAGGCTGCCGAAGCGCGGCTTCAATAATTACCACCGCGTCGAATATGCGGCGTTGAACCTCGGCGCGCTCCAGAAAGCAGTTGATAGCGGCGCGCTCGATGCCAAGCAGCCGGTCAATGCGGAGGCGCTGGTCGCCTCCGGCCTGATCCGAAAAAATACGGGCAAGGTGAAGCTGCTGGCGAAAGGCGCATTGAAGGCCAAGCTCGTCATCGAGGTGGACGCGGCGTCGGAAGCGGCGAAATCCGCCGTGGAGAAGGCGGGCGGTTCGGTGAAGCTTAACGCCGCCTGAAGCGGCTTGGGATTGACGCGAAGCGTATATTCCACTAGTCACTAATCACTTGCCACTTAAACCGCAATTCACATGACTTCCGCTGCCGAGCGTCTTGCCGCCAATTTGAATTTCAGCACCTTCTCCAAGGCGACGGAGCTGAAAAAGCGCCTGTGGTTCGTGCTCGGCGCGCTGGTGGTGTACCGCATCGGCTCATACATCCCCGTGCCCGGCATCGACGCGCAGGCGATGCATGAGATTTTTCAGCGGCACATGAGCGGCTCGCTCGGCATGTTCAATATGCTCTCGGGCGGCGCTCTCTCGCGCATGACGATTTTTGCTTTAGCGGTAGTGCCCTATATCTCGGCGTCGATCATCGTGCAGATTTTGACCGTCGCCGTGCCGTCCTTGGCCGCGCTCAAGAAAGAAGGCGAGGCGGGACGCCGCAAGATCAACCAGTACACACGTTACGGCACGGTGGTGCTGGCCGCCCTTCAGGGGTACGGCATCGCCGCCGGCCTGGAGCAGATGAGCGGCCCCAGCGGCTCGGCGGTCATCGATCCGGGCGCGTTTTTCCGCTTTTCCACTACCGTGACGCTGGTAGGGGGCACCATGTTCCTGATGTGGCTCGGCGAGCAGATCACCGCGCGGGGCATCGGCAACGGCATCTCGCTCATCATTTTCACCGGCATTGTGGCGGCACTCCCGCAGGCGGTGGCGCAGACTATTGAGCTGGGCAGGACAGGCGCGCTGCCGACCGCGTTTATCCTGGTGATTATCGCCGCTGTTTTGGCGCTGATCGCCTTCATCGTGTTCATAGAGCGTGCGCAACGGCGCATCGTCGTGCAATACCCCAAACGCCAGATGGGCAACCGCATGATGGGCGGCGAAAGCACCCATATGCCGCTCAAGCTCAACACCGCCGGGGTTATCCCGCCGATCTTTGCCAGTTCGCTACTGTTATTTCCTCTCACCATCGCAGGCTTTAACGCCTCCGGCGGGCCGGAATGGCTGCGCACCGTCACCAGTTTCCTTGCGCACGGCCAGCCGGTCTATATCCTGCTTTACGTGGCGCTCATTATTTTCTTCTGTTTCTTCTATACCTCCGTGGTGTTCAACCCGGCGGAGACGGCGGAGAATTTAAAGAAAAACGGTGGTTTCATCGCCGGTATCCGCCCCGGCAACCAGACGGCGGAATACCTCGACTACGTACTCACGCGGCTGACTGCTATCGGCGCGCTCTACCTCGCCTTCGTCTGCGTGCTGCCAGAAATTTTTATCGCCAAGTACGCCGTGCCGTTCCAGCTGGGC
>CAYMDD010000090.1:0-4512 GCA_964389045.1 uncultured Rickettsiales bacterium | reverse complement strand
CACCAATATGAGAGCCTGATCCGTAAATCCCGGCTGAAGGGGAGCAAGCGCCGATGAACCTGATTCTTCTAGGGCCGCCCGGCGCGGGCAAGGGCACGCAGGCGGAGCATCTGCACGCCTCGCTGCGCTTGGCCAAGCTTTCCACCGGCGACATGCTGCGCGCATCGGCAGCATCCGGCTCGGAGTTGGGCTTAAAGCTTAAAAGCATCATGGCGGCAGGGCAGCTGGTATCGGATGATATCATGATCGACCTGATCCGCGACCGCATCCGCGAGGCGGATTGCGCGCCGGGCTTCATTCTCGACGGCTTTCCGCGCACCATTCCCCAGGCAGAGGCGCTGGACGCCATGCTCGAGGCGGAAGGCAAAAGCTTAAACGTGGTGATCGAACTGAAGGTTAACGATTCCGAGCTGATCGCGCGCGTCTCGGGACGGTTCTCTTGTGCTGCGTGCGGCGCCGGCTATCATGACAGCTTCAAGCGCCCCAAGCAGGAAGGCGTGTGCGACTCCTGCGGAGCGAGCGCATTCAAACGCCGCGAGGACGACAACGCCGCGACGATGGCCAAGCGCCTGGAAGCGTATAACCTTCAAACCGCGCCGATCCTGCCCTATTACGCCAAGCGCGGGCTGCTTAAATCCATTGATGGCATGGCTCCGATCGACGAAGTCACCCGCCAAATCAATGCGCTGGTGCGGCCCGGCGTGGCGGCTTAACCTTTATTTTGCCTTCGTGCTCGCCTTCTGGCTCGCACATGAGGCGTAGCTCACGGCTGACTCGGCCTGCTGGCCTCGTATCCTTGTTTATTTTGAAAAAAAATCTTCAATATTTTTTTGTAGCACTGCGTCAGTATTTCCAAATCGTCTACTTTTATCCGCTCGTTGACCTGGTGGGGGGTAAAGCCCGTTGCGCCGAATTCGACGACGGGGCAAAGCTCGCGCAAGAATCTGGCGTCGGACGTGCCGCCGGTGGTAGAAAGCGCAGGCATATGCCCGGTGACTTCGCGGATGCTCTCCGTCACCAATGCGCTTAAACCGCCCGGCGGCGAGAGGAATGCCTCACCGCTGATACGCGTTTGCAATAAATAGTCAGCTGAATGACTTTTGCAGGTCTGATGCAACCAGGCAATCAGCGCCTCGCCTTGATGCAGCGGGTTGAAACGAATATTAAAGCGCGCGGTCGCTTGCGGGGGAATGACATTGTCCGAGGGGTTTCCGACATCGATGCTGACCACTTCCAGGTTGGAGGGGGAAAAAAATTCCATGCCTTCGTCAAGCCGGTGGCTTTGCAAAGCATGCAGGATGCGAATAATCTTTGCCATCGGATTGTCGGCCAGGTGCGGATAGCCCACATGCCCCTGGCGGCCATTGACGGTGAGCTTCGCATTCAAGCTGCCCCTTCGCCCGATCTTGGCCATTTCGCCAATAAAGCCGGGATTGGTCGGCTCGCCCACCAGTATACCGTCCGGCACATGGCCGTTCGCCTCCATCCACCGCATCGCTTTCCGCGTGCCATTGATCGCCATGCCTTCCTCGTCGGCGGTGAGCAGCACCGACAGGCTGCCGGAAGGCAGCGGTGTCCGCGCGACGGCGGCGATGAAGCAGGCAATGGCGCCTTTCATGTCCTCCGCGCCACGCCCGTAGAGGTAGCCGTCTTCGATGACGGCGCTGAACGGCGGATGTACCCAGGCTGAAAGCTCGCCCGGCGGCACCACATCCACGTGGCCTGCGAAGCATAAATGCGGCGAGCCGCTGCCGAGGCGCGCGAAAAGATTGTCCGTTCGCGCGCCGCCGTCGCCTTCGAACGGCAGCCGCCAGACGGTGAAACCCAGGCTTTCAAGCCAGGCTTGCGCCAGATCAAGCGCGCCTGCTTCGTCGGGCGTGACGGACGGGCAGCGGATCAGCGCCTGCGCCAGGGGCAAGGGATCGGCGAGGTTCATGCGCCCCGCAGCAATTCGTTGATGGCCGTTTTGCTGCGCGTTTTTTCGTCCACGCGCTTGACGATGACGGCGCAGTAAAGGGAAGGGTTTGCGTATTCCTCTTTCCTAAAGGGAGATGGCAATGTACCCGGCACCACCACCGAATAGGCAGGCACGCGGCCATAAAATACCTCTCCCGACTCGCGGTCGACGATCTTGGTGGACACGCCGAGATAGACGCCCATCGAAAGCACCGATCCTTCCTCCACGATCACGCCTTCGGCCACTTCCGAGCGCGCGCCGATGAAGACGTTATCCTCGATGATGACCGGATTGGCCTGGAGCGGCTCCAGCACGCCTCCGATGCCCACGCCGCCGGAGATGTGGCAGTTCGCTCCGACTTGCGCGCAGGAGCCGACGGTGGCCCACGCGTCGATCATTGTGCCTTCGCCCACATATGCGCCGACATTGACGAAGCATGGCATCAGCACGGCGTCCCGTCCGATATAGGCGGATTTGCGCACGAAGCTGCCCGGCACGGCGCGAAAGCCCGCCTCGCGGAAATGCGTCTTGTCCCAGCCGGTGAATTTGGACGGCACCTTGTCGTACCACGGCGCGTCCATCCCCTCCCAGCGCGGGCCGGGGGCAATCAGCTCCATGTCGTTTAAGCGGAAGGAGAGCAGCACGGCTTTTTTCACCCATTCGTGCACCACCCATCCCTCGGTGGTTTTCTCGGCCACGCGCAATTGCCCGCGGTCGAGCAGATCCATCACGCGCTTCACCTCCCAGCGGATGTCGTCTTGGCTAGCGGGGCTGATCTCGGCGCGGCGCTCCCACGCTTCGTCGATAATGGATTGCATGATTTGCCTTTGTTTAAGCGTTTAACTCTTTTGCTGATAGCGAAGAAGGCCGCCGAAGAAAAGGGTTATTCGAGCAACGTGCCCGTGGGAACCGGCGACCCGTTGAGGAAATCCATAGCCATCACCGCTTTTTTGCCGGGGCGCTGCAACTCTTCCAGCCGCAGGTACCCACTGCCGCAGGCAACGGTCAGGTAGCCATCCTGTACCTGGCCAGGCGTACGTGTGCCCCCATGCCGCACAAGGTCAGCCAGCATAATATCTGCCATTAGAATCTTCAAGGGTTCGCCATTTAGCATGCAATAAGCTCCGGGCTTAGGCGATAGGCCGCGAATACGGTTAAGGATGGCTTGCGCGTCTTGCGTCCAGTCGATGCGGCATTCTTCCTTCGTGATTTTTTGCGCATAGGTGACACCCACTGCAGGCTGCGGAGTAGGAGTAACTTCCCTGCGTTGCAAGCCCTCCAGCGCCATTAGCAACAAAGGCGGCGCGGCATAGGCAAGCAGATCGTGCAGTATTTGCGCATTGACGGTGGAACTCCGAATATTCTCCAAGACATCCAGCTTTTCGCAAAGAAGAATGTCGCCCGTATCCAGTCCTTCATCCATCTGCATAATGCAGACTCCCGTTTCTGCGTCGCCCGCCATCAGCGTGCGCTGGATGGGCGCCGCGCCCCGCCAGCGCGGCAGCAGAGAGGGGTGGATATTGATGCAGCCCAGGGGATACGCATCGAGGATGGGTTTGGGCAACAGCAAACCGTAAGCTGCGACAATGGCTGCATCCGCCCGATGCGCGGCAAACTCCGCCTGCACATCCTGGGATTTGAGGCTGACGGGCGTGTAGACAGGAAATCCTTGCTCCAGCGCGTACCGGTGCACGGGTGAGGGCGTTTCTTTTTGACCGCGATGAGCGGGGCGCGGCGGCTGGGTGTAAACGGCGGCGATGGCGTGGCCTGCTTCGCGCAGCGCCTTCAGGGAAGGCAGCGCGAATTCGGGGGTGCCCATGAAGACAAGCCTTAGCTTATCGAGTGCTGAGTGCTGAGTGCTGAGTGCTGAACTATGGGGCATAGGTATGCATAGCAGGGATAGACTTAGCGCACAGTACTAATTACCGAGTACTAATGATTGCAATCCGGTCCGTGCACGTGATGATGGCTGTGGTCGAACGCCCCGGCTTTTTTGAGCTTGGCGAGTTTCTTTACGATCATGTCGCGCTTGAGCCGCGAGAGATGGTCGACGAAGACGATGCCGTTTAAGTGGTCGATCTCATGCTGTACGCAGGTAGCCATCAGCCCGTCGAACATGGCTTCCTGCTGGTTTCCCTCCAGATCCAGCCAGCGCACGCGCACGCCTTTGGGGCGCTCGACTTCCGAGAATTGCTCGGGGAAGGAGAGGCAGCCTTCCTTGTAAATGTTCATCTCGGCATCGTTTTCGAGAATTTCGGGATTAATCATCACGTATTGCTCGCCGGCGGTGCCGTCCTCCCGCCAGGAGACATCGGCCACCAGCAGGCGCTTCAGCACGCCCACCTGTACGGCGGCGAGGCCGATGCCTTTCTCGAAATACATGGTGTCGAACATGTCCGCGGCCAGCGTGCGGAGTTCGTCCGTAATCACCTCAATGGGCGCGGATTTGGTGTTCAGGCGCGGATCGGGCGCGATAACAAGGGGAAGAATAGCCATATACCTGCTTTATTATGCAAAGATAGAATCTTAGCAAACCGCGCGGATTCTTTCAAGCG
>CAYMDD010000089.1:0-6778 GCA_964389045.1 uncultured Rickettsiales bacterium | reverse complement strand
GGTGCATGTGCACGTCCTTATAGGTGTCATCGGTCAGCTTGCGCTCATGCAGCAGGCGCGAGACGAACTCGATGGCGCGCATCTCGGCGATGAGGGAGGAGTTGAAGGTGATTTCGTTCAGGCGGTCGATGATTTCCAGCGAGCGCTTGGGCACTCCCGGCCTGACGATGGGGTTGATCTGCACCAGCACCATGTCCACGGAATCGCAATGATAGATCAGCGGCCAGATGGCGGGGTTGCCCATATAGCCGCCGTCCCAGTAATATTCGCCCTCCACCTCCACGGCCTGGAACATCGACGGGATGCAGGCCGAGGCCAGCAGCACTTCCGTGGTGATTTCCCTGCAATGGAATACCCGCGCCTGGCCGGACTCGATATGCGTGGCCGCCACGAACAGCTTGATGTCATTGCAGCTTGTAAGCACTTCGAAATCGAGCACCTTGCTCATGACATCCTTGAGCGGGTTGATATTGAAGGGATTCAAGTCGTAAGGCGACCACAGGCGGCTCATCACATCCAGCCAGTAGAGCGCGGGCGAGAAATCCAGGTTCCACCCCGTCACGTAGCGCTGAAGCGGGAACATGGAGAGCGGGCTGAAGCGGCCTATTTCGCTTACCCTGCGCCAGAAATCATAGAGCTTGTCGATCGCCCCCTGCCTGCCGCCGGTGGCATAGCCGTTTACCAGCACGGCGGCATTCATCGCGCCTGCGGAGGTGCCGCTGATGCCTTCGATCTGAAGCCTCTCCTCCTCCAGGATGCGCTCCAGCACGCCCCAGCTGTAGGCCCCGTGCGCGCCGCCGCCCTGGAGGGCGAGGTTGATGGGTTTGATTGCTTGGTTGGGCATGTGGCGTAGGGCGTAAGTGGTAAGTTGTAAGTGGTAGGTGGTGCTTTATGGGGAACTGGTTTTGAGGGAGTTTTTGAGTTTGACAAGCATACGGCTTATGCTTTCTGCGGTACACATGATTTCAGTATAGATTGTTTCTGCGATGTATTGCCGCTGAAATGCAAGGATGCATTGCGTTTCTAATTCAGCAAGCGAACCATGTGCAATTTCACAAAATCTGCGAAATTCTGCCCTTGTCCCGCGCCTGCTGCCTTCGGCGATATTGGATGCCACCGAAACCGCCGCACGCCGCATCTGGCTGGAAAGCCCATAGATTTCTTCTTTGGGAAACCCCGCCGTAACATCGTATATTTGATTGGCAAGTATCATGGCCTTATTCCACACGTTGAGTTGTCGGTAACTCTCAATTGCCATGTTCTCATCCCCAACCACTTACCACCTACGACTTACCACTTACGCGCAATGCACTACTGCGCCGTCCACCCCCCGTCCATCGCAATCATCTCGCCCGTCATCGACGCGCCGTGCTCAGAACACAGGAAAACGATCATGGCGGCGATGCTTTCCGGCTGGATAAAGCGGTTGTTGGGCTGGCGCTCGCCGACGAATTGGCGGGTCATCTCCTCGAGGCTCAAGCCTTTTTCCCTGGCCTTATCCACGATCTGCTTTTCTGCAAGCGGCGTGTGCACCCAGCCGGGGCAGATGGCGTTGCAGGTGATGCCGCTGGCCGCGTTTTCGAGCGCCACGACCTTGGTCAAGCCCACGATGCCGTGCTTGGCGGCGACATACGCCGCTTTCTCCTTGCTCGCCACCAGCCCGTGCACGGAGGCGATGTTGACGATGCGCCCGAAATTGCGCTCTATCATCCCCGGCAGCGCTGCCTTGGTGGCGTGGAACGCGGCGGAGAGGTTGATGGCGATAATCGCGTCCCACTTTTCGGCGGGGAAGTTTTCGGTGCGCGCGGTGAACTGAATGCCCGCGTTGTTGATGAGGATATCGACGCCACCGAAGCTTTCTTCGGCTTGGCGCACCATGGCGGCGATGTCGGCGGGCTTGCTCATATCGGCAGAGGAGTATTCCGCCTTCACCTTGAAGCCGGATGCGGTGTCTTTCACCAGCTTGTCGATTTCCGCCTTATCGCCGAAGCCGTTGAAGAGAATGTTGCAGCCTTGCGCGGCCAGCCCGTGGGCAACCGCAAGGCCGATGCCGGAGGTGGAGCCGGTGACGATGGCGTTTTTGGAGAGGGGCATGGGCAGACTCCGTGGATGGGGATGGTTGCGGGCGTTTTAACGCCCACGACTATACCGCCATCGGTGCAACTGACCTAGATGATTTATTCGTCACGCAGGAGATTTCAGAGATTATCCCCGCGCTGTTGTGGAGGGGGAAGATTCGGGTGAATTTTTAGGCCGGGAAGCAATCAAAGCATGCAACGTATTTTGCATCGTTTCAAAGGCTTCCTCCTCATCCAATCCCGTACGTTTTAGAGTTTCTCTAAGTATTTCTACCTTATTATCATTTTCCAAAATGATTTCTAATGTCTGGGGAGCATTATCGTTCGGCTGAAATAGCCTCCACACCAAACCGTTGTTAAGTTCAAATCGTTGATTACGCAAAAGACCGTGCCTTTTATCCAAAGGTTGCTCATCCTTCCATAATCGATACAGATCCGCGCCCACTTGCCCGGATATATTCTCATTATCTCTCAATAATTTAATAGAGCAGGTATGCCTGCTCCCCGGCACCGGCGCACATAAAATATCCAGGGTCATAAATCTGTAATAAAATAATTATATAATGAAAGTTAAACCTTGTCTAAAGATTAGAGCATATGCCCGGCGAAAGCAATATTACAACGATAGACTTAAAGGATGATCAACGCTGCTCGTTTGCACTCGGCAATAACGGCGGCGGAGTTACGGTCAGGCGCGTAGAGGGTAGATATTTCGTACGTTATACAAGCCCTGACGGCGCTAATAAATCCGATTTCGAGGAAGTGCTGCCGAACCAGCCGGTTACCATCGGGCGCGCGCCGGAAAACAGAATAGCTCTACTTATCGCCACGCTTTCCAGAGAAGGCAATCAAGTTGGATTGGATCCATCGGGAAATCTGATTGTTACCACCAGCGACAAAAACAAGCTTTCCGGTCAGCCCGAGGCTAAACCCATTGAGCCTGAGCTTAGGCAAATACTGGCATCCAGGCCAAAATTGTTAACCCCTGAAGAGGAAAAATTGGCCGAACGCTCTCTTGAAGAACAGGATGACGGGGCGAAACGTAAACGAATAGCAGAAATAGACAAGTTATTGGAGCGGATAAATCCAGAGGACATGCGAAGCGGGCAACGTTTGGCAGAGCGGAGTATGCTTAGGCCAGAACACGAAATTGATAGAGGAGCACGGAGAGAGGTAGCGCTAAGAGGATACCGCGATTTATTGCACTGCTACAAGCTATTAGAGCAACATACATTGAATCCCGCTCAGGTGACGGCACTGGAAAAATGCATCACCACACTGGACGTACTGGCAAAGGATGAAGCCATATGGGACAAAAGTGTCCTTGTCTCAAAACAAGTGCAGTCGCTGGAAAGCGACGGGGAGCGGTATATTAATACCGGGCACCGTACACATGCCGTCGTCGTTAAAATAGAGAAGGACGGCAAGGGGTATATGGTCACCACCTTCAATGCCGGCGATGAAGCATTAAAGAATATAAAAGGAGTCAAGAAACCCAGCGACGACGACTTGGTCGTCATGCGCCGGCAGAGATTGAAGCAAGGCGTGAATGTTGAAGAGTTTATTCGGCTCCTCAATGAAAAAAAAGAAACGTCAACATCCGATGAAAACTATCAAAAGTTATTCGATGCGGTTAAAAATTCATTGGAAGAAATTGATATATCGAATCGGGAAAATTACCGATTTGGACCGCGCCAGCATAAAGGCAATTGCAGTTATCGCTCTCCGAAAGAAGCGATGACGGGAGTGATTGGCCCAGAGTTGCATGAAGCGGTGCTCAAAGAGATATCCAGACAATCGGCGGATCAAGAGTTGAAAACCCCAGAGAAGATGGTGGAGGCATTAAAGCGGCTTCGTTATGATCTCAATGGAAGTTTACCAAAAGAAGCAGCGCTAGAGGATACTCCTCATGACAAGTATCTACGCAGAAAGGAATTGGAAAATAAATTGGGAGCGCTTGGCGTTAAAGGCTACAATCCCACAGAAGTGGTAGCAAGCGCGGAGCTTCAGATCGGCAGGATACTGAGCGAAGGCGGTGGCACAGACCATCAGGACATCCGCACCATTATTGATCTGGTCAAAAAAGCGACGACCGATCCAGCCAAAAACCCGACCGGAATCGAAATACACACTGAAAACCCCGATTATTTCATCAAAAAATATGAGGGGGCGGTACTAAAAGCCAAACAGGTGCTCAACCTCGATCCCAATGCGCCTGTCCCCGACCCGAAGGCGGTGACCCAAGCGGGGGTAGACGCAACTTTACGAATTCTTGAAAACATGGGCAACGCCATTGATCTAAATGGTAACCTGATCAAGTTTGACCCAAAGATTAGAGATGCTGTCGATCTTTTAGGGGGGAATCGCGCAGAACTTCGTATTATGAGGATTGTTGAGATAAGCTACGCACGTAAAGCGCAGGCTATTCTTGATAACGGCGCTTCCTCTGAACCAGGCAAGCCATTGTGGATTGATAAGATGCCTGGTTTTGACCTAGATAATAAAGCGGGCAGAAATGCAGCTCTTGCTTTTTTGCAGGAGAAACTTGCCAAAATCGACATCAACGTAGAAATAGAGCCTCAACATTTTTCCAAAATAAGAGATCCTCAGGGCAACCATCATCTGCAAATTTCGGCAGATATTGCCGATAAATTAAGAGAATACGCCAAACGGGAAGCAAATTCTCTTTTACGCAACTGGATGGCTTATGGTGTCCGATCCACCGACATAGGGGATAATCTCGCGGATGTATTGAGGGGAAAAAACCTTGGGGAACAACCAAAGGCGAAGCTTTTGCAGTTGGTGGCGGATGTGGAGGCATTGTCGCAAAAGGCGGGGATAGAACCTCCGAACATTCGAGTTTCATCCAGCAATCAAAGCTCTGCCGCCGGTGAGAACGTTATCGTTATTTCCGAAAAAGACCTGAATCGGACGCCGCTACAGTTGAAAGGCATCGCCGCGCACGAGCTGGCGCATGTCATCCTTAAACAGGCCGGCGATACCGCCGGCGTTGAAATAAGCACCGAGCGTTGGGCCGCCCGGCTCCTGGATAATGATCCGCAAGCCCTCAAAGAACTCATGGGACTGCGCAGGCAAGAGGCAAAAGAGCGCATCGGGGCAGCCAAGGCGGAAGCAGCCAGGGAGGCGGCTGAACAAGGCCTGACGCCTGCGGAGGCCGCAGCGTTAGAAAAAGACAAAGTACGCGAGGCCGTAAGCGAACTAAATGAAGGGCGTGATCCAAAAACAGGTCGCCCCATCGACGGTGCGCTCGATAGACCAGGTAATCCGACTCCACGAGAGCTTATTGAGGCAGCACGTCAGACACAACCAGACAAAGCCGTCCCTCCTCCTATTCCAATACCGACCGCCGGCGGCTCTACGCGGACTGCATCAGCGGATGTTGGCGGAACGGTAGCGATTCAACAACCACGGCCTGCCACAGGTGCCTCCCCCGCCGATTTTACACTACTTCCAGATGGCGGAAGGACATTAACAACCACCGAAAACGATGTTCTTGCAGCCTATCGCCAGCAATACCAGGAAACCGGCCGGTTTCCTACTACGCAGCGAACATATCCACCGAGTTCAATACCAGCGCCAACGTCGCCCCGGGCTGCCACCACCCACACTTACCCGCCCGCCGATGGTTCTAGTGTCAATGAAGGGCGTGATCCAAAAACAGGTCGCCCCATCGACGGTGCGCCAGACAAAGCCGTCCCTCCTCCTGTTACAATACCCACTACCGGTAGACCTCAGCATACTGCACCAGCGGATGCTCCACAAGCTAAGACGCCTGGCGCACCGGATGTCAGCGGAAAAGCCGGAGGGCTGTTTGGTGCAGGCATGGCCTTTAACAACCTGGTTCAAGGCGATTTCAGCGACCGCATCGGAACGAGCATTTCCCTAACCGATGCTCTGGGCAGCAGCGCTGAAGTTCTCGTGCGCAGCAGCGGGTTTCTCAGCAAGGCCAATATCGTGATTCAGGTAGCCGACGGCGGATGGCAAGCGGCAAAAGCCTACAGAGAAAATGAGGGGGGCATTGTCGGCAGCGTGGCTTTCGCGGGGAAAGCGGCGGAAGTGGGGACAGCAGGCTTGGCGGCAGTCGCCGCAGGCGGCGCTGCAGGGGCTGCCGTCGCCGGAACCTCACTTGCCGCTGTCGCAGGAGGCACAGGAGCCGTCGCAGTTGCAGCAGGAATAGCCGTTGCCGCTGTCCCCATCGCGGTCGGCGCCGCAGCCGCGATCGGCACCGGTTACGTCATGAAAAAAGCAAATGATGCCGGCCACTGGGCGGAAGAACGATGGGGTATGGGCGATAAAGCCGGCAGCTGGCTGGCAGGCGGCGAAGCATTAGATAAAAGCACGCCGATTACAGGCAAGATGTCAAATGAAGAAGCCGCTCGCCTAGGCGCCGCCATGACCAAGCAAGAGGTGGCCAATGATTTGATCAACGATAAGCGTTTTTCGCATTTGCAGGCTTATCTGAAAAAGCATCCTAACCTCACGCTGGATCATAGCAGCCCACAAGCGCTCCAGAAAAGCGTTGATACCATCGTAAGCGGCATGAAAAAGGATATTGCCGACCTGGAAGGTAAAAATCCCTGGTATAAGTTCTGGAGCAAGGACCCCGAATTGGATGCCAAGATTGCCGATATCAATGCCGCACGCTCCGAGATGATTGATTATCTGTCCGTCCGAAACGC
>CAYMDD010000088.1:0-6825 GCA_964389045.1 uncultured Rickettsiales bacterium | reverse complement strand
GCTGCACCAGGGCAAGATCGCCGAGATGCGCACCGGCGAGGGCAAGACGCTGGTCTGCACCCTGCCTGCCTATTTGAATGCGCTGACCGGCAAGGGCGTGCACGTGGTGACGGTGAACGATTACCTGGCCAAGCGCGATTCGGAATGGATGGGGAAAATCCATTCGTTCCTAGGCCTGACCGTCGGCTGCATCACCCACGGGCTGGACGACGATGAGAGAAAAGCGCAGTACGCGTGCGACATCACCTATGCCACCAACAACGAGCTGGGCTTCGATTACCTGCGCGACAACATGAAATACGCACGCGAGATGATGGTGCACCGCCCGTTCCACTATGGGATTATCGACGAGGTGGATTCGATCCTGATCGACGAGGCGAGGACGCCGCTGATTATCTCCGGCCCGACGGAAGATAATTCCGCGCTTTATACCCAGGTGGACAGGCTCATCCCAAAGCTGATCGAAGAGGATTTCGAGAAGGACGAGAAGCAGCGCACGGTGGTGCTGACCGAAGCCGGCGTCAAGCGCATGGAGGCGCTTTTAGAAGCGGCGGAAATGATTACCCCGCCCGCGAGCCTCTACGACATCGACAATATCTCGCTCGTTCACCACGTCAACCAGGCCTTGAGGGCGCACAAGCTCTTCGCGCGCGACGTGGATTATATCGTCAAGGACGGCAAGGTCATCATCATCGACGAATTCACCGGCCGGATGATGGAAGGCAGGCGCTATTCCGACGGGCTGCACCAGGCGCTCGAAGCCAAGGAAGGCGTGCCGATCCAAAATGAAAACCACACGCTCGCCTCGATCACCTTCCAGAATTATTTCCGGCTTTACCCTAAGCTCTCCGGCATGACCGGCACGGCAATGACGGAGGCGGGCGAGTTCCGCGACATCTACAAGCTGGAGACGGTGGAGATCCCCACCAACGTCCCCGTGGCACGCATCGATTACGACGATGAAATTTACCGCACGGCGGCGGAGAAATACCGCGCGGTAGTCATCCAGATCGCCGAGTGCCACTTAAAGAAACAGCCGGTGCTTGTGGGCACCACCTCGATCGAGAAATCGGAATATTTGTCGAAGCTGCTCAAAGACAAGAAATTTATCCGCGAGACGGCCAAATACGTCGGCGGGCAGACCGATCTGTTCCTCAAAGCCGCCGAAAAGCTGAAAGACAAAGCGAAACAAGAGGCGGAGAAGCAGATTAAGGAAAAGCGCGAGCTGGTGAAATTCCTGGAAAGCCTGGCGGGCAAGGAGACGCCCATTCCGCACCAGGTCTTAAACGCGCGCTACCATGAGCAGGAAGCCTACATCGTGGCGCAGGCAGGCAGAGAAGGCGCCGTCACCATCGCCACCAACATGGCAGGCCGCGGCACCGACATCATGCTCGGCGGCAATGCGGAGATGATGATCGAAAAGCAGTTCGGCAAGGACATCTCCCCCACCGCGCCGGAATGGCTCAAGGCCGAGCAGGTCAAGGGTGAGGTGGCGGAAGCCAAAGACCGTGTGCGCAGCGCGGGTGGCCTTTACGTGCTGGCCACCGAGCGGCATGAATCCCGCCGCATCGATAACCAGCTGCGCGGGCGTTCCGGGCGCCAGGGCGATCCCGGCGCTTCTAAATTCTTCATTTCGCTCGAAGACGATCTCATGCGCATCTTCGGTTCCGAGCGCATCGACGGGCTGCTGCAGAAGCTTGGCTTGAAAGAAGGCGAAGCCATCACCCACCCGTGGATGACGCGGGCGATGGAGCGCGCGCAGACCAAGGTGGAAGCGCGTAACTACGAGGTGCGCAAGAACCTCCTTAAATACGACGACGTGATGAACGACCAGCGCAAGGTCATCTACGAGCAGCGCATCGAGCTGATGGAAGCCGAAGACGTCTCCGAAACGGTCGCCGGCATGCGCGAAGAGATCAACCGGGAGCTGGTGACGCGGCATATTCCCGCCAAATCTTACGCCGAGCAGTGGGATGCGGAAGGCCTGGAAAAAGAGCTGTTCCGCATATACGGCCTGCATCTGCCCGCGCAAGGCTGGGTGAAGGAGGAAGGCATCGCGGAGCAGGAAATCCTGGTGCGCATCCAGGCGGCCACGGATGCGCATATGCGCGAGAAGGAGGAGAAGTTCGGCGCGCCGCTCCTGCGCATCGCCGAAAAGCGCCTTCTGTTGCAAACGCTCGATTCCTTATGGAAGGATCATCTGCTGTCGCTCGACCATCTGCGCCACGGCATCTCCTTGCGCGCCTACGGCCAGCGCGATCCTTTGAATGAATACAAGCAGGAAGCCTTCTCTCTGTTTGAGTACCTGCTCAACCATTTGCGCGAACTGGTGACGGAGCGGATGGCGCATATGGAAATCGCCGTGGAGCCGCCTTTAGGCTGGGAGCGCGTGGCCGCTCCAATCCGCATGCAGGAAACGCGGCTCGACCCGGCGGAATCCGCCGGAGGAGAGGTGACGGTAACCGCCAAAATCGGGCGCAACGACCCCTGCCCCTGCGGCTCGGGCAAAAAATACAAGCACTGCCACGGCGCGCTAGCTTAAAGAGCTTACTTCAGCTTTTCGCTGTGCGTATGGTGGCTATCCGCCTCGCCGCCCCCGCCGGAGACGCCGCTGCGGGCAGGGTTGCGCTCGCCGGTTGCGGTCTTGGCGTTGCCGGATTCCGCGCCGTCGCGCATCTCGATTTCGCCCTGTTTCGCATCCTTATGGCTTGCGCCGGGGCCGCCCGCGAACTCGTGACCGCGCGAATGATGCTCAAATTGGGGGTGTTTATTCGCCATAATGCTACCTATCCTGTTGATATCCTTGATGCGTAGTATTAATATGCGTATTGCCCTGCTGCCCTTGCTGGTCGATATTCTTCGGTTTTGTGCTGGCTTGCGCTTCGGTAATATCGGATTGACGCATGTTTTTCTTGGTCATAACTCCCTCCATTCATTAACTTAGCCAGTGTAATAGAAGCTTCGTAATTTTTCCGTCTGCTTGAAGGTTAGGTACATCAACACGCTGCAAAAAATCATTTTTACGCTTAAGGCTGTTCAAAAAGCGGTTTTCGTCATGAAAGTTTCATATTCGGGCGCTATGATGGACAAGGTAACCACCATGAGATTTGCTTGTCCGTGCATTCCCGTTCCATCGCCATCGCCGAAACGCCACTGACGCTTGGCTCCGACCAAAATGCAAGACCGTCCTGGAGCGGCTTTTTCACGCAGCGGCATTGGCGCGGCAGACGCTACCTTCTTTCCCCCTTCGCCGACGGATTTATGGCAGGCGGAGGCGCTCTGCTCGCGCTGGTCGCGCTGATCGTTTTCATCCCATACCATAAAACCAACGCTTCCCAATTCTACTCGGCGGCAGTGGTCGCAACCCTCGCAGCGATGTTCAATTACGTGGTGAACTATCCGCACTTCATGCATTCGTACCAGCTGCTTTACGGCAATTGGCGCCAGCGCATGACGCATTACCGGGATAACCGGTGGATGCGATGGAAATGCATCAACGCGGGCATCGTCATGCCGGTGGCGCTGGTTATTCTCCTTGCCTATATCAGTTACGCGGCATTCTTTGCCGGCAACCTCACGCCGATGGCATACGCGCTGCAATCGATGCTGTTTTTCGTCGGCTGGCATTACGTAAAGCAGTCGTTCGGCGTGTTCATGATGCTCTCAGCGCTGAAGAAGATTTTCTATTCGCCCAAGCAGCGGCGCGTTTTCCTTGCCAATGCCTATGCCGTCTGGCTGTGCTCGTTCGTGTTCAACGAATACACTTTCGCGCTGCTGGGGCCGACCTTCCGGCAAGGCTATGGCGACAACAACGTCTCCATTCCCTACCAGCTGCCGCATTTCCCCGCCTGGCTGCAACTGACCTTGCTCGGCATCACGCTCGGCACCACCATGATTACCTTATGGACGATCGCCCGCGCCTGGCGGCGGACGGGAACCCGCCCCTCGTTCAGCGCCCTGCTGGGCTATTTCTCCATGTATTATCTCTTCGCCTTCGCCGCCATCCTGCATCCTGAATGGGCGCTGATTATTCCGCTCTTTCATTCACTGCAATACATTATGTTCGTGACCGCCTACAAGCGCGGGGCCAGCCGCAAGCTGCTGCATGCCATCGGGCTTTCCGAGCAGGACATCCCGCGCAACCGCGAGGCAAGGAAAATCCGCTCCAAGCGCCAGGAATTCTATGCCTGGTCGTTCATGCTCGGGCTGCTTTCCTTCTATGCCATTCCCGCCATGCTCGATGTCTACCAGGTGGGAACGTATCACCGCATGGCGCCGAGCATATTTTTCCTGCTTTTGTTCCAGATTTTTATCAACATCCATCACTATTTTATCGATAACATTATCTGGCGCAGGGAAAACAAGGAGGTCGGCGAGTACCTCTTTGAATGGTCGCGCTAAAGCTTAACGCCAAAGCGCTTGCCTGAGAGAGCCGTAACCTTTATAAATACCGGCTCTTTTCCATGCATATCATAGGTTTTCCATGCGCATTTACTACGACCGCGATGCCGATCTCGCCCTGATCCAATCCAAGAAAATCGCCATTGTCGGCTACGGCAGCCAGGGGCATGCGCATGCGGCGAATCTGCGCGATTCGGGGGTGAAAGATGTAATGATCGGCCTCCAGCCCGGCTCGGTCAGCGCCGAGAAAGCCAAGGGAGCGGGATTTGCGGTTGTCACGCCCGCGGAGGCGGCCAGGCAGGCGGATGTCATCATGATCCTGACGCCGGATGAAGGCCAGGCGGAGCTGTATAAGAAAGAGATTGCGCCCAATTTAAAGGCCGATGCGGCGCTGGTGTTCGCGCATGGCTTCAACGTGCATTTCCAGCTGATTGAGCCGAGGCCGGACACGGATGTATTCATGGTGGCGCCCAAAGGCCCCGGCCACACGGTGCGCGGAGAATATCAGAAAGGTGGCGGCGTGCCTTGCCTGATCGCCATCCACCAGGACGCCAGCGGCAATGCGCGCGACCTGGCGCTTTCCTATGCTTCCGCCATCGGCGGCGGGCGCTCGGGCATTATCGAGACGACATTTAAAGAGGAATGCGAAACCGACCTATTCGGCGAGCAGGCAGTGCTCTGCGGCGGCCTTTCGGCGCTGATCCAGGCCGGGTTCGAGACGCTGATCGAAGCGGGCTACGCGCCGGAAATGGCCTATTTCGAGTGCCTGCACGAAGTGAAGCTGATCGTCGATCTGATCTACGAAGGCGGCATCGCCAACATGCGCTATTCCATCTCCAACACGGCGGAATACGGCGATTACGTGACCGGCCCACGCATCATCACGGATCAGACCAAGCAGGAGATGAAAAAAGTGCTCCGCGACATCCAGACCGGCAAATTCGCGCGCGACTGGATGCAGGAAAACATGGCCGGCAAGCCGAGCTTCAAGGCCACACGCCGCATGCAAGCCGAGCACCCCATCGAAGCGGTGGGCGAAAAACTCCGCGGCATGATGCCGTGGATCGGCAAGAACAAGCTGGTGGATAAAGCGAAGAATTAGAATGAAAGCACCGGAAGGATCATTCCAAAGTTTTCTGATTTCTACTTTCTGCCTTACCCTTCTGCTTTTCGTTCCTTGCATATTGCTGGCAGGTTTCAGCGTTTATTTAAATGTTTCACCCCCCGGCATACTGACCGATATTGCCATAGAGCTGGCAGTCGTGCCTTGGATCACTGTTCTTTGGCCAAGCAAGCACATTATCAGCAATCCAATCCTTGGCATGATGCTTTTCTTTAGCAGTTATTTGCTGTATCTTTGGATACTAAACACGTTAGTCCTGATACCGCTTTACAAAAAGCGGCTTTACCGCTTTTTTCTAAGTTTTACGCAACCTTCCCTTCAATTTTACAGCTGCTTCATAGCCGCCGTCTTTATGAACACACTCGTATTTCTTGGATTGATAATGATAGGAAAAGCTACATAATCTCATAACCATGCAAGAAATCCTCCCTCCCGGCGAATATGACCCGCGCGACAAGCTCAAGCAGCTGGAGCAGCTGGCCGATTTGATGGATAATAAGTTCACCCTTCCCGGCACGCAAGTGCGGCTGGGATTGGACGCACTCTTAGGGCTGATCCCTGTCCTGGGCGACACTATCTCGCTTGCTGTCAGCGCTACCATATTCCAGTCGGCGCACGATATGGGCGTGCCCAAACATGTCAAATGGCGCATGGGCGGCAATATTTTTATGGATTGGCTGATCGGCCTGGTGCCGCTCATCGGCGACGCATTCGACATTGGCTGGAAGGCCAACCGGCGGAACGTGGCGCTGCTCAAGAAGCATCTTTCCAAGCAGACGACGCTTTGACTTGACAGACTTAGCTAACTTAGTCATTATCTCTTCATGCAGACCGTCTCCGTCCATGAAGCCAAAACGCATTTTTCCCGCCTGCTGGCGCAAATCGCCGCAGGCAAGGAGATTGTCATCACCAATCGCGGTAAGCCGGTGGCCACCCTCACCGCGCCGCCGAAGCCGAAGAAGCGGATATTGGGGGACATGGAAGGGCGCGGCATCGTCATCCCCGACGATTTCGATGACCCGATGCCCGATGAATGGTTTTTTCCCGATGAAGATAAATTCAGCAGCCTTTAAGAGATGTACCTGCTGGATTCGCATATCCTCTTATGGGCGCGGGTCGAGCGCAGACGGCTTCCGCCTTCCATCCTTACGCTGTTGCAGGATGTCGATGAATCCATCTATTACAGCGTTATCACCCCTTGGGAGCTTTCGATAAAGCAAAGCAAGGGAAAGCTCAACCTGCCGGAAGATTTTTTTCCAAGCTTCCCGAACCTGGGCTTTGTCTGCCTGCCGGTGGAGGAT
>CAYMDD010000087.1:6541-6910 GCA_964389045.1 uncultured Rickettsiales bacterium | reverse complement strand
GAATAATATAGTGTTTCTCGTAACCCAGTTAAAGGCTTGGCTCATGAACGATGCGGAATTCCACGCCCTGGCGGATGCTGTCCTTAATGCGCTGGCTGAACAACTCGACGCCGAAGGCCACGATGCAGAGCTGGCAGGCGGCATTTTAACGGTGAGTCTAGAAAGCGGAAGGCAGATGGTCATCAACAAGCATGCGCCTTCGCGGCAGCTGTGGCTGGCCTCCTTAAAAAGCGGCGGCCTGCATTTCAGCTGGGACGGTCAAGCCTGGCGGATTGTGGACGGGCGGATACTGGAGGAGGTGGTGCAGGCGGAGCTTTAAACGGGTTAAGGCTGGCGTTTCGCGCTTAAGCGGATTATTGCTTTCTCCCA
>CAYMDD010000087.1:0-6531 GCA_964389045.1 uncultured Rickettsiales bacterium | reverse complement strand
CGCGCATTCGCGCCATTTTCCCCATGTTGCGTTACTTGCGCCCCTACCGCGCCCAGGCGGCAGGCGCGCTGCTCGCCATCTGCTTTACCTCCTCCGCCGTACTGGGGCTTGGCGGCGCGCTGCGTTTCTTAGTCGATCAGGGCTTAGGCCAAGGCGATGAGCAGCTGTTGAACCGGGCCATGCTGGGCTTAATGGGATTGGTAGTGCTGCTGGCGCTGGCAACCTATGCGCGCTATTCGCTGGTTTCCCGGATCGGCGAGAAGGTGGTGGCCGATATTCGCGCCGATCTTTACCGCCACCTGATCCGCATGGATATCCCCTTTTTCGAGACGATGAAGACCGGCGACATGCTCTCCCGCCTCACCGCCGACACCACCGTGCTGCAATCGATGTTCGGCAGCTCCGTTTCCGTCCTGCTCAGGAACACGCTGATGCTGATCGGCGGATTCACCCTGCTGCTCTTCACCAGCGCGCATCTGACGGGCATGGTGCTGGCGCTGCTGCCGGTGACGGTGGCGCCGATCATCCTGTTCGGCAGGAGAGTGCGGCACATGTCGCGCGATACGCAGAGCAAAGTGGGCGAAATGAACGCACATGCCGAGGAGTCGCTGGCCGCCATCCGCACCATCCAGGCGATGAGCATGGAAGCGAGTGACGCGCACCGCTTCGAGGGGCATGTGGAGTCGGCCTTAAGCGCCGCGCTCGCCCGCATCCGCACCCGCGCCTTCCTGACCGCGCTGGTGATCCTGCTGGTCTTCGGCGCAGTGAGCCTGGTGCTCTGGATCGGGGGGAGGGAGGTGCTTCTGGGAAGCATCAGCCCCGGCCAGCTTTCCTCCTTCGTTTTCTACGCCGTGCTGGTGGCCAGCGCCGTAGGGGCACTCAGCGAAATTGCTGCCGACATCCAGCGCGCGGCGGGGGCGGCGGAGCGGATCGAGGAATTGCTGGCGCTTACGCCCGCCATCGCCGCGCCCGCGCAAGCTGAACCGCTGCCCGCCCTGGCGCACGCGCCCATTCGCTTCGAGCGCGTCTCCTTCCATTACCCCACGCGCCCCGACCGGGCGGCGCTGGATGCGGTTGACCTGACCATTCACCCCGGCGAAACGGTAGCTCTGGTGGGACCAAGCGGGGCGGGCAAAACCACCCTGTTTCAGCTGTTGCTGCGCTTTTACGATCCGGCGTCGGGCGCCGTCCGCATCGGAGAGACGGACATCCGCCGTTTCGACCCGAAGGCGCTTCGCTGCCGTATTGGACTTGTACCGCAGGACCCGGTGATTTTCTCTGGTTCCGCGCTCGACAACATCCGCTTCGGCAAGGAAGAGGCAAGCGAGGAAGAGCTACGGAGCGCGGCGAAAGCCGCCAACGCGCTCGATTTCATCGAGGCGATGCCGGAAGGCTTCCATACCCAGCTGGGCGAGCGCGGCGTGCGGCTCTCCGGCGGGCAGAAGCAGCGCCTGGCCATCGCCCGCGCCGTCATCCGCGACCCCGGCATCCTCCTGCTCGACGAGGCGACCTCCGCCCTGGATGCCGAGAATGAGCGGCTGGTGCAGGAAGCGCTCGCCACGTTGATGAAGGGGCGCACCAAGCTGGTGATCGCCCACCGCTTGAGCACCGTGCGCGGCGCCGACCGAATCGTGCTGATGAACGAGGGGCGGATCGAGCAGATCGGCAAGCACCGGGAACTGATCGATAAAAGCCAGCTTTATGCCCGTTTGGTCAAATTGCAGTTCGAGCAGGAAAGCGTGCATTCTTAACGGATTGGTAAGGTTTCCGGGCGTAAGCTTGTTGGCGCTATGCCCTTACTGAAAAAATTGAAAACCCTCCCCTGGCGCCACGGCGGCCATTGCTGGATTGCGCTCAAATCCTATCCCGCGCTCAACGGGCAGATGACAGAAACCCTGATGCGCGAGGGCTTCGCCGCGCGGGGCGATTACTGGATCGGCGCGTTCCCCTCGCCGTGGACGGAGGCCTGGGCGCGCATCAACGCCTGGCCCGGCAATACGCACGGCACGGAAGCCGCCGTGATCGAAGCGGAAGAGGAGCCGGACGCGTATGCGCTTTCCACCGTCTGGAAGCCCTTTTCCGCCATGACGGGGGTGGCCGAAAGCCTGTGGCTGGTCGAGGCGCTGGAAGCGGACCGCGTGCTCTGCTACCTGCAGCCGGTGATGTCGGCGGCGGGCAAGGCGGTGGGGTATGAATCCTTCGTGCGCGTTCGCAAGCAGGACGGCGCCATCATCGGCGGCCATGAAGTCGTCCACGCCGCGCGCCAGCTCGGCATCGAATACGCCATCGACCGCCACCTGCACGTGGAGGCGGTCAAGACCTTTGCCGCCGCTGGCATCAACGGCTACCTCTTCGTTAATTTCTTCCCCGGCTTCATCCAGCGCCCGGAGGTCTACTTAGAAGGCCTCGACGAAACGGCGCGCGCCTACGGGCTTCCTTCCAAGCACGTTACCCTCGATTTCACCCACGCCGAATCGCCGCATGACGCGGAGCACTTAAAGAAAGTTACCGGCTATTGCCGCGCGCAAGGCTACTCCATCGCCCTCGACGACGTGGCGACCTATAGCGGCGCGCAGCGCCTGATCGGCGATATCCGCCCCGATTTCGTCAAGCTCGACCGCACGCTCGCTCTATGCGCCGCCCCCGACGACATCCGCCACTTAAAGCAGATCGTCTCCTTCGCCCATGCCGCCGGCGCGCTGGTCATCGCCGAAGGGGTGGAGAATGAGGCGGCGTTCCACTGCTTCAAGGAAGCAAGCGTCGATCTCTTCCAGGGATATCATTTCGCCCCGCCCCTGCCGGTGGAAGAGGCGCTTTTAGTTGAGAAGCGAAGCGCATAGAGTGCCGTAAAGCCTAGTTTACATCGTCAATATAGACTGACGCTGCCGTCAATGCGCGTTACGGACATACGCCAACAGCACCTCACGAATCATCGCCTGATACGCACGCCGTGTTTTTCCGATTGCTGCTTGAAGAAATCGACACAGCTTTCAGTCAGTGTAATCGTGACCTTGCGGCTGCGAAGCATGCGGGCGATATCCTCAGGGGGCGGCAGGAAGTCCTCCATCGGCGCGCCAAGCTTTACTTTACCGAATGGCGAATCCATTGCTTTGGATTTATTGGTCTTTTCGGTTGTTTTTCCGCTTCATAGAGCTTGTCCCCTTGTTCTCCAATATGCCGCGCCGATGATGCGAATATTTCCCTTGCGGTAGGTAAAACGCACCGTCGTTATTAAAAATTTTAAGCAGCCCCCATCAGCGGGGCGGAGGCCAGGGCTTCAGGCGTAATGACGTTGGCCAAGGTGGCCGTGCGCAGGCTGGCAGCCGCCCAGCCGCCTTCCAGTTCGAATACGGCCAGGGTGCAGGGCGCATAGGCCATGTTGACCGCATCCAGCAGACGCTCTTCGCCGTGCCCGGCCAGCTGCGCGGCCAGCTGGTGGATGCCGGGGTTATGGCCGACCAGCAGCGCACGGGCGGCGGTGTCGGGAATCCGGCGGATCTGCTCCAGCATGGCGCCGGTGCTGGCGTGGTACAGCTTATCGGTGAATTGCGCCTGCGGTGCGGCTTGCGCTGCTTCCGTAAAAATTTTCAGCGTTTCACGCGTGCGCGCCGCCGTGGAGCACAGCCCGTAATCCGGCAGAGCGAGGCCTGAGCGGCGGGCATATTCCCCCAAGCGCATGGCCTGCCCGCGCCCTGTTTCGCTTAAAACCCGCGCATGATCATCCTGCGAAGGTGAAGCGTTCTCGGCCTTGGCATGGCGGAGCAGATAGAGCGTTTTCATGGATAAGTTGTCAGTAAAACATTTTGATTCACTCTATTTTCATGCATAGGATGGTAGAATGCAAGAAAATGACTTATTGCACTGCAACATAGCCATGCCGGACCTGATGCAGACGCATGCCCGCTTCTTAAACCGCGAGCTATCCTGGCTCGCCTTCAACTCGCGTGTGCTCGAAGAGGCGATGAACCCAGCCAACCCGCTGCTGGAGCGCTTGAACTTCCTGGCCATTTCCGCCTCCAACCTGGATGAGTTCTACATGGTGCGCGTGGCCGGCCTGAAAGATTATATGCGCGAGGGCGTCAACGCCCACAGCATCGACGGGCTGACGCCGGCGGAGGAACTTGCCATCGTCCATGAGGCGACGCTCAAGACCATCGATCAGCAGAACCGCTGCTGGCATGCGTTGCAGGAAGCGCTAAGGGAGGAGAATATCCTCATCGTTCGCGCCAAGGATTTGGCGCCGAAGGACACCGCCTGGCTGGCAGGGTATTTTCTCGATAATATCTTCCCCGTGCTGACCCCGATCGCCATCGACCCGGCGCATCCGTTCCCCTTTCTGCCCAATCTCGGCATGGCGCTCATCTTCCAGCTGAAGGCCTCCGCAGATGCGGTGCACACCGCCGTGGTGCCGCTGCCCGCGGCGCTCAACCGCTTCGTGCGCATTCCCGGCAGGAAAGCGCGGTACGTGGCGCTGGAGGAAATGATCGAGCTGTTCCTGGACGCGCTCTTCCCCGGCTTCACCAAAACCGACAGCGCGCTGTTCCGCCTGGTGCGGGACGGCGATCTGGACATCGAGGACGAGGCGGAGGATTTCGTGCGCAATTTCGAGCGCGCGGTCAAGCAGCGCCGCCGTGGCAGGGTGATCCGCGTGCGCTTCGCCGCGCCGGCGAGCCATAATCTGGTGCAGTTCGTGACCGAACAGCTCCAGGTGGCCAAGGACGAAGTGCTGGTGCTGGAAGGCATGCTGGGACTGCGCCATTTGCGCGAAATCTACGAGCAGGGCGAGCCGGAGCTGAAGTACCCGCCCTTCACCGTGCGCTTCCCGGAGCGCATCAACGATTTCGGCGGGGATTGCTTCGCCGCCATCGCCGCCAAGGACATCGTGGTGCACCACCCCTTCGAGAGCTTCGACGTGGTGACGCAGTTCGTCCGCCAGGCGGCGGGCGACCCGAACGTCGTCTCCATCAAGCAGACGCTCTACCGCACCAGCAAGGATTCCCCAATTGTCAGGGCGCTGATCGAGGCGGCGGACGCGGGCAAATCCGTCACCGCCCTGGTGGAGCTGAAAGCCCGCTTCGACGAGGAGGCCAACATGCGCTTCGCGCGCGACCTGGAGCGGGCGGGGGTGCAGGTGGTGTTCGGCTTCGTGTCCTTAAAAACCCACGCCAAGGTCACGCTGGTCACCCGCCATGACGGCGGCAGGCTCACGTCTTACGTGCATTTCGGCACGGGCAATTACCACCCCGCCACCGCGCGCGTCTATACCGATCTTTCCTTCTTCACCTGCGACCCCGACCTCTGCCGCGACGCGGCCTACCTCTTCAACTTCGTCACCGGCTATGCGGCGCCGCGTTCGTTCCGCAAACTCATTGTCGCCCCGCGCTCCTTAAGGCGCAGGCTGGTGCAGCTGATCGAGGAGGAGGCGGAGCACGCGCGGGCGGGCAGGCCTGGCGCCGTCTGGGCGAAGATGAACGCGCTGCTCGACCCCGACATCATCGACGCGCTCTATGCCGCCTCGCAGGCAGGCGTCAAGATCGAGCTGATCGTGCGCGGCATCTGTTGCTTGAGGCCGGGGGTCAAAGGCTTATCGGAGAATATCCGCGTCAAATCCATCGTCGGGCGCTTTCTCGAGCATTCGCGCATCTATTGCTTCGGCGCGGGAGGCGCGCTCCCCTCGAAAGACGCCAAAGTCTTCATCGGCTCGGCGGACTGGATGCCGCGCAATTTCGACGGGCGGGTGGAAGTGATGGTGCCGATCGAAAACCCGACCGTGCACCAGCAGATTCTCGACCAGATCATGGTAGCCAACGTGCAGGATGAGAAAAACAGCTGGGTCATGGACGGAAACGGCGTCTACACGCGCGTAGCCTTCCGCGAGGGCGCGCTATCCGCGCATGAGTATTTCATCAAGAACCCCAGCCTGTCGGGGCGCGGCAAGGCGCTCTCGGGCGGCATCAAGGTGAAATCAGTCAGCGTGCTGCAATATAAGGAAAAGGGGAAGAAGGGCGGGCGGTCTTAAGTACCTTTACCTTATCCAAGATGCACGCAATCCCCTTGCCATCCCTGTTATTCTCCTGCAAGAACGCCTGATGACCCACGATCCACGCATCCACGTTCCGCAGGGCGGCAAAAATGGCCGCACGGCCATCGTCGATATCGGCTCGAACTCGGTGCGCCTGGTGGTCTACGATCAGCTGAAGCGCGCCCCGGCGGCGCTTTATAATGAAAAAGTGCTCTGCCAGCTCGGCAAGGGCCTGGCCATCACGGCCAAGCTCAACCTCGAAGGTACCGCGCTCGCCAAGGCCGCCATCGCGCGCTTCCTGGCGCTGGCGAAGGCAATGGAAGTGACCTCGCTCGACATCATCGCCACCGCCGCCGTGCGCGACGCCAAGGATGGGGAGGCGTTCGTGGAGGAGATGGAGCGCGCGCACAAGGTGCACATCGAGGTGATTTCGGGCAAGCGCGAGGCCAGGCTCGGCGCCTACGGCATCTTCGCCTCCGTGCACCCTGTCTCTTATACACATCTGACGC
>CAYMDD010000086.1:439-6919 GCA_964389045.1 uncultured Rickettsiales bacterium | reverse complement strand
CTCGATATGCAATGCAACCCGAACGACTTTCTTCAGCAGAACAAGCCGCACAGCAAATGATCCGCTCCAGCCCGGCTGGAATCCCGATTGCACACTGGCGCGCGATGTTTGCCGCCTATACAGGCGGGAAAGGTAACAAGGAAGAAACCATACCGCTTGCAAAGCTCGCGGAATGGAGCGCATTCCAGCGCTTCCTGGATGGGAGCATGCCGGCAGAAGAGTATTATGCCGACAAAAGCGGCGTGCGGGCTGATATAGAAGCGTTGTCCTATGCATTCGGAGGCTCAAAGTTTTCTGATTTCCGGCAGGACGTAAACGCAGCGCTTCATCGCAATATCCAGCAAAGCAGGCAGGATTTGGATTGGAGAGCCGCTGCCATCGCGCCGAGGACGCGCATGTATCTCGACGCCGCGCGGCTGATTAACCGCAAACTAATACAAAACATATCTAATCGGGAAACGGCAAAGTTCCCTGGCTTTGACCGGGCGGTATACGAAACGCATATGGATGACAAAATCGCGGAAGGCTTCGACGAGGCGTTGTTGTCCCCGAGCTTGGCTATAGAAAATTTCGGCGGCTTCGTAGCCCATGTCGTTCGCATGCGCATGATTGATTTTCACCGCACGCGCCTTGGGCGCGATGAGTCGGTGCGCAAGCGGCGCCCGCGTTTCGTGTCCTTGGATCGCGCAATCTACAATAAGGATAACGGCGAGAGCGTGAGCGCGCTGGATCTGCTTAACGGAGAGAATGATTACGGAAGAACGCAAGAAGTGGATGCGGCGGAATTGCTGAACGGCATACGCCGCTTCGCGGAAACGCTGCCCCATAAACAGCGGCTGGTGTTGAGCACTTTTCTGGATGAAAAGGAGAAAGACGGCGAAACCACCACGCTAGAAATGGCAGCAATAATCGGCATGAATCCGAACGTGTTTCATTCGCAGATGCGGCAAATACGCGACGTGCTGATAGAATTCAGACCTGATTTACGCGACGCCGCCATCCGCCTGTTCGGCGCAACGCCGGAGCTGGTGCGCCGTACGGACGAAAGACTACGCAGGAAAGACCAGGCGCACGATGTTGCGCCCGGTTACGCCCTTCCATTGAAAAGAGCATCCACCGCTGCGGATATCTCCACACCCATTCTAATAAGCCTGTTCACTCACTCACCACTGCCAAACGACGGAGACACCATGCCCGCCAACCCAGCCGCCGCACTTGACGCCTATGAAATGTATAAGCAATCCTTTGGTATGGAAATCAAGCTGCGCCGTGATGAGCGCAATATGTCGCTGCAAAGCCTGGCAGAGGAAGTCCGCCAAGCCGTTGCCGCCGGAGAGAACATATCTGCCGGGCAAGTAAGGCGCTGGGAGCAAGCGCGCGATTTGCCCAACCATGCGCAAGTGGAAGTGCTTGCCACGGTCCTCATTGATGAGAATGAAACAGTAAAAGACAAAGAGGAGGCACGGCGTGCGTTCATGGAGGCATATGCGCATTCGCTAGTGGCTTTCACCGTAAAAGAGATGCAGGATGACCGTTTTACCTTTGCAGATATGTTGAGCGACTACCGGGAAAGCTACCGCAACGCGCTGAACGTGACACTTTCATTACAAGGCTTGGCGCAAAAAGCGGGGGAGCACACCCGCATCGGAATCGACGCGCAGGAAGCAGAACGGCTGGAGCGCGAACCGCGCGTTTTCATTGCGGGTATCGAAGCGGGAGCCGTCATTCCATCCAAGGGGCTGGCCGTGGCGCTGGTGACTGCTTTGGACAAGACAAAGCCGATGAAAGAAGAGGAAAAGCAGGCGCTTTACGCCGCATTCGAGCATAGCGCAGATGCCGCGCCTGTCCCACGCGCAGCAAGAGCAGGCATGAACGGCGTGCATACCGCAGGTGATGGAACGCCCCGGCTGGCAGCGGATCATGCCGCCACCCAAACCGGCGCGGAAGCGGGAGAAAGCGCCGGTAGCATCTCGCCTTCAGCGACTAAGGAATTACCGCCGCGCGTGCGCGAGTTGAAAGCAGCCATACGCGGGTTATTCGACACTGCCGACAACCCGAATTTCTCCGTGGCGAAAATGGCCGGGAAAGCGGGTTTATCGCAGCCGCTGGCATCCGCCTTGATGGGCAGCCGCAACAGTGTGAATCCAGCTTCCGCAGGAGCGCTTGCGAATAGAGTAAAGGAAAGGCTTTCAACCTATCTGCAAGCTCATGGACATACGGACAAAGTAGACGCGTTTGAAAGGCTTTTTACTGAATTGCGAGAAGAGACGGGTTATAAACCCAGGCATGGCAGGCCTTTAGGCGATGCAGGCATTGGCGTAACCTAACCGGAATAATCATTCCCACTCCATCTCCCGCCCGTCGCCTTCCTGGCACGCGCGCTCTTCCTCCAGCCTGGCGCGGAACTCCGGCGGTTTGGCGTGGTGGTGGGGGTGGATATGGCGGGCGCGGGAGCGCTGCTGTTCTTCGGGCGTTTGGGTGAGCATGTCTCCAAAATGCACGCCGTCCAGATCGTCGAAAACCGTGCCGTCGTCCAGGTAGCTATTCAGCGCTTCCTGCAAATGCCCGGCGCTGAGAAGAGGGAGGGATGCGCCGAGCATGTGCTTGAGCTGGCGGATAACCTCCTCGGGCAGAACGATGGCGGAAGCGGGGCGGGCGGAGGTAGGGGCATCGCCGTCGCTCTTGTCGCATGCATGCTCTAAAGGCGCGTGCTTCTCCAGCGGGGCGGAGAGGCCGCACCACCATTGAATGAGCTGTTCCGGCTGCATAAGCGGCATTCCCGCATGGTTGGACTTCACCAACCTTAGCCGAAAACTCAAGGATTGGCACATGACGCTTTGCAAAAAACGCATGTGACGGAATTGTCATATTCACGGCAAGAAAGTGCCTTCCGGGCGGCTGCGGCATGCGGTTAGGCTTAAGAAATGCCACGATAACGAAAGTGTTTTTCCGATGACTACGCCTCCTGTCCCATACGTCAAACCCGATACGCCGAAGCAGTACCTATGCAACGTTACCCCGCTGGTCAAGCGGTGCCACCGCCTGGCGTCTCGCGCGCTGCGCGCGCTGGAGGTGCTCATGAAAGAGGAGTTTAAAGGAAATTTGGACGAGAAGACACTCCGGCGGCGGTGCGAGATGCTGATCGGGCCGAAGCGCGGCATTATGGACGCCATCGAGGATGTCGCCTTCCTGGTGAGCAAGCTGAACGGGATGACGGCGCCGCAATCGGAGAAGGGCGGAAGCCGCGCGCCGGAGGATGCGCTGATTATCGCCGCGTTCCTGGAGAAGGAGCTGCGGATACAGGCGGCTACGCCTGTGATAATCGAGCAGATTCCGGCGCCGGCGCTTGCGCCTGTGCAAGCGGAACGCCGCGAGGCCACCGCCGCGCCTCTATGAAATCTCCCCCAGAGGCAGAATTGCTGAATGCGCTCCTGCGCACGCGCTTGAGCAGCTTTATCGCCAAATCGTTCGCCACCGTGAACCCCGGCGCGGAATTCCTGCCCAACTGGCATATCGACCTGATTGCGGAATATTTGACGGCGGCGAGCCGCGGGGAGATTACGCGCCTCATTATCAACATGCCGCCGCGCTCGCTCAAATCCCTGTGCGTGAGCGTCGCCTGGCCGGCGTGGCTGATGGGGCGGAACCCTTCCAGCCGCATCATCGCCGCGAGCTATGCGTCGCCTTTGAGTTTGCGGCATGCGGCGGATTGCCGCCTGATCCTGCAATCGGACTGGTTTAAGGCTGCCTTTCCCGGCATGGCGATCAAGCAGGGGGAGAATGCGCTCAATAAATTCGTGAGCACGCAGCGCGGCTACCGCTTGAGCACCTCGCTCCTGGGCAGCATCACGGGGGAGGGGGCGGATACCATTATCGTCGATGACCCGTTAAGCCCCCGGCAGGCGGCCAACCCGCACTGGCGGGAGTTAAGCGGCGAATGGTTCGACCGGACGCTCTACAGCCGCCTGGATAATAAGAATACCGGCGTCATCGTGCTCACCATGCAGCGGCTGCATGAGCAGGATCTAAGCGGCAGGCTCCTGGAGCGCGGCGGGTGGGAGCATTTGTGCCTGCCCGCGATTGCGCCGGAGGCGCGCGTCTACAGCTTCGGGCGTGAGAACCAAGCGGTGGAAAAGAAAGAGGCGCTGCACGCGGCGCGCGAGAGCCTCGATGTCCTGATGCACACGCGGGAGGCGATGGGAAGCCATGCGTTTTCCGCGCAATACCTGCAATCGCCCCTGCCCGACGGCGGGCATATCGTGAAGCCGTGGTGGCTGAAGCGCTACGCGCGGCTGCCCGCGGAGGTTTTACGCCGGGTGCAGAGCTGGGATACGGGCGTGAAGGCGGGCGCGCACAACGACGCGAGCGTGTGCATCACGGCGGCAGAAGGTGCAGAGGGGTGGTTCATCGAGGATGTGCAGGTGTTCCGGCTCGAATACCCCGACCTGCGGCGCGCGTTCCTGCACCTGGCGGAGCGGCACAGGCCGCAGGCGATCCTGGTGGAGGATAAAGCCAGCGGCCAGCAGCTGATCCAGGACATGCGGCGGGAAACGCAGCTGCCCATTCTCGCGGTGATGCCGGGGAACAACAAGCTGGCAAGGCTCGTCGGCGTGTCGCCGCTGATCGAGGCGGGGAGGCTGCATCTGCCTCAGGAGGCGGAATGGCTGGGTGATTTCGAGGCGGAGCTGCTGCATTTCCCCGAAGGCAGGCATGACGACCAGGTGGATGCGCTGACGCAGCTCCTGCAATGGGCGCAGGCGCGGAATTTCGACCGGCTGCGCATCCGCAGAATATGAGTTTTTGTTAACGATAATTTAAACAAAATCAGCCTATATTAATCGCATTCTTAATATATAATTTACGATTAGAGGCGATGCATGGAATCTTCGTTCGTCAATAGGTTGAATAAAACCGGCGGTAACGGCGCCGACCGATTCCAAACCAGCGGGGCGATGATTATGGAAATCGCCGAGTGGATCAGACCGATTCTCTTGGAAGGCATGCGCGGCTGGAAAAACGCCGAAGGGGTGCTCTACCGCCCGGAGCATATCCGCGCCGTGGCGCTGAACGTGGCGCATGATATCGTCAAAAAGGCATCGTGAGGCCAGCATGAACATCGAACACGAAAATATCCAGGCCTCCCTCAGGAAAGCATTGGAAGGCTCCACCGGCCCGGACGGCGCGAATCTGCGCGATCATTGCAGCAACCTGGCGGACAAGGTGCATACGCGCTGCCTGCAGGGCATGGAAGCCAAGCGGAGCGGGCCGGGGCGCTCTTAAAAAAATTTCGCCGAGATGCATTTTTGTGCTTCCGGCGCGTATGGAAACCGCATTTAGTATTAAATATAGGCTCGAAAAACTGCGGATGCAGAAAAGGGGATGTTCTCTTAAAAAAGAACATCCCCTTCGTTCTTGGCGCTTACCGTGCCGGTGCGGTGCGGTAGGTGCTGCTGGAGGAGCCGCGGTATTCGTTCATGCTGCCGTCGCGGTTGTAGCTGGTGGCCGAACGGGTGCTGGTGGTGCCGCGGGAACCCATCATCGCATTCTCGGAAGTGTCGCGGTCGCGGTCGATTTCCGGGGTGCCGTAGACATGCGGCGCGCCGACGGGGTAGGGAGAGGCGGTGCGCGTGTAATCCCGCGTGCTCAAATCCTCGTTGCGGTTGGAATTATACGTATTCCGCTCCGCCGGGAAGGAACGGTAGGTGCCGGAAATCTCGCCGTCAGACCTGGAGGCGGCAAGCGAGGGGATCAGTGCGGTGGCAAGCACGGCGAAAACACTGCCAAGGGTAAGGACGCGCATGGTGCTCATAAAAAACTCCTTGTTAAAAAAAAGCATGAAACGGGAAATCGTCGTTTTCCGTATAGCGCAACACTTAAGAACCCTCGGCTTAAAGCACGATAGCCTTTAGAGAGGCATAACATAAACGCGGCATCAAGAACTGCCGTTGGGCAGTATCACCAGCACCTTGTCGATGCGCCTTTCGTCCATATCTATAATCTCGAAACGGATCTGCTGCCACTCCACGACATCGCCTTCGCGCGGCAGGCGCTTCAGATGATGCAGCAGGAACCCGGCCAAGGTGGCGAAATCCTCGCCCTCATCCTTCATGTTCTTGACGCCAAGCATGCCCTCCACCTCATGGATGGGCAGCAGCCCGTCGAGCAGTAGCCTGCCGTCTTCGCGGGTAATCATCGAGGATTGCGGACTGTCGGTCGGCTCCGGCATGATGCCGACGATGGATTCCAGGATATCTTTCAAGGTCACGATGCCTTCGAGCGAGCCGTATTCGTCGATGACCAGCGCGATATGCGCGCGCGAGCTGCGGAACGAGGCAATGGCATCGTGCACGCTGGTGGTTTCAGGCAGCGAAATCGGCTCTTTGGCGAGCGCTTTCAAATCGAGCGGCGTGTTTTTCTGCACCTGGATGACAATATCCTTGGCGCTCACGATACCCAGCACGTTCTGCCGCGATTTTTCGC
>CAYMDD010000086.1:0-429 GCA_964389045.1 uncultured Rickettsiales bacterium | reverse complement strand
ATTTTTCGCAGAGCAGATAATGCGAATGCTGGCTTTCCTCCATTTTGGCCGCGATGCCCGCCAGGGCTTCGTCGATGTTGATCCACACGATGTCCTGCCGGTGCGTCATGGTGGCCTTGATGGAGAGGTCGGCCAGGCGCAGCACGCCCTCCATCATCTTCCGCTCCTCCGGCGCGAACACGCCGGACTCGGTGCCCTCGGCGATGATGGCTTTCACCTCCTCGCCGCTCACCGTGCTCTCCGGCATGGAGGACATGCCAAGAAGTTTTAAAACCAGCCGGTTCGAGACATCCAGGAACATCACCAGCGGGCGCGTGAGCACCGCCATCCAGTAAATAGGCCGCGCGATGACGACCGCCACGGCGTCCGCATAACGGAGCGCAATCTGCTTCGGCACCAGTTCGCCCACGACCAGGGACAGGTAAGTAA
>CAYMDD010000085.1:1263-6928 GCA_964389045.1 uncultured Rickettsiales bacterium | reverse complement strand
GGCATGTCCTTCGCGCCGCGCTACTCCAATAATGGCAACTCGATCATCATGTCGATCGCGCGCACCGGGCTGACCAACCTTTACGTAATGAACCTGCAGAACCGGCAGATGCGCCCCATCACCTCCGGCGGCGGCATCGACACTTCGCCGTCCTACTCCCCCGACGGCGCCAAAATTACATTTAATTCCGACCGCGGCGGCTCGCAGCAGCTCTACGTGATGGACGCGGGCGGAGGCAACGTCCAGCGCATCAGCTTCGGCCAGGGCAATTACGCCACGCCTGTGTGGAGTCCGCGCGGCGACAAGATCGCCTTCACCAAGATGATGGGCGGCCAGTTCTACATCGGCGTGATGAACCCCGACGGCTCGGGCGAGCGGCTGCTCGACAGCACTGCCGGGTATATCGTCGAAGGCCCCAGCTGGGCGCCGAACGGGCGCGTCATCGTCTTCACCCGCCAGATGCCGTCCAGTGGCGGACGGGCGGGCGCATCCCGGCTTTATACCATCGACATGACCGGCTATAACCTGCGCGAGCTGGTGACGCCGATGGACGCCTCCGACGCCGCCTGGTCGCCACTGTTGCCGTTATGACACAACCCCCCGCTTTCATGGCGAACCGCTTGTAAAATGCGTTGATTTCTACGCCGCTTTCGCTAGGTGATAGTGACCAGCCACTGTCAAGGGTAGTCATTGGTTTAAAAAAAAGCCGGTTCCCGCTTTAACACCCTGTTGCAAAACAGGGACTTACCAAGTGGATGCCGTTGATTAACTTATCGTAACATGCTTTAGGAGTGAAACATGAAATCCTCTCTCAAATGGTTAGCGCTTTTGTCCAGCGTCGCCTTCCTTTCCGCGTGCGAAACCGCGCCTTCCGATAGCGGCGCTGCAGGCGGCGCAGGCGGCGCAGGCGGCGGCATGGCGGGCCGCGAAGGCATCCGCCCCGGCACGCAGGACGACCTGGCCGCCAACGTCGGCGACCGCGTCTTCTTCGGCTACAACAGCTCGACGCTTTCCGCCGAAGGCCAGAAAACCCTGGAGCGCCAGGCCGCATGGCTTCAGCAATACCCGAACGCCAGCGTGACCATCGAAGGCCATGCCGACGAGCGCGGCACGCGTGAATACAACCTGGCACTCGGCGAACGCCGCGCCGCCGCCGCGAAGAAGTACCTGACCGGCTTAGGCGTGAACGCATCCCGCGTCTCCACCATCAGCTACGGCAAAGAGCGCCCGGCAGTCGTTGGCGACAACGAATCGGCCTGGTCGCAGAACCGCCGCGCCGTCACGGTGGTGACCAACCAGTAATGTTTTTTAAGCGGATTCGCTCCGCTTAAAACAACGAATTGCGCCCCGCCTCTGGGTCGTGTAGAAATACACCGCCTACGCGGGGCGTAGCGTATCTATCTTTGAAGCCCTCTTAAACGTCAGAGCTTTCGCATGCCGTCCATGTCCTTTCGATTGATTCTCCCCTTCCTGCTTGCCGCTTCGGCGCTTCCTGCCCCGGCTTCTGCGCAATACAACGAAAACCGCGCCGTCATGGAGCGGATGGACCGCATGGAGCGCGACCTGATGATGATGCACCGCCAGATCGCGCGCGGCGGCAGCGTCAGTGCCTCCAGCGTGGACAGTATCGATGCAGCCCCCCCATTGGGCAACGCGGCGGCGCAGAACGAAGTGCGCTTGAGCGCCCTGGAGGAAGAGCTGCGGGGCTTGCGCGGCAAGATGGAGGAAAACGAGTTCCAAGTCCGCCGCTTGAACGAATCCATGGAGAAGCTACAGAAAGACGTCGATTTCCGCTTCAATGAGCTGAACCCGAGCGCACCCAAGCCCGACGCCGCTGCAACGCCCGCCCCAGCTACCGCTTCCGGCGGACAGCCCACCACCGCAGGCGACGGCGTGCTCCGCCCCGCCCCCGCCGACACCGGCGACGGCGCAGCCAAGAAGTTCGACCAGCCGCGCGACCTCTACAACTATGCCTTCCGCCTGCTGAACCAGACGCGCTACGAGGAATCGGCCAAATATTTCCAGGATTTCACCAGGCAATACCCGAAAGACCCGCTGATCGGCAACGCGCATTACTGGCTGGGCGAAACCTACTACATCCGCCGGGATTACGCCAAAGCAGCCGATAGTTTCCGCCAGGGCTTCGAAGCGCTCCCGAGCGGCCCCAAAGCCGCCGACAATCTGCTGAAACTCTCCATGACCCTAAGCGCGCTGAAGCGTGACAAGGATGCCTGCGTGGTGCTGGAGCAGATTCTCACGCGCTTCAAAAACTCCTCCACCGCCCTATTACAGAAAGCGCAATCCGAGCGCACGCGCATGGGATGCCAATAGGGAAGGCATTAGTGATTAGGCATTAGGGAAGTTAATGGGGTAAGTGATTGCATTATTCCCCTAATGCCTAATCACTAATGCCTGACAACATCATCCTCCCCTCGCGCTTCGCCGCCGCCATGCAGGCCATCGGCGGCTTTGAGGCCGCTCCTCTCCTGGCCGCAGCCGTCTCCGGCGGCGCGGATTCACTTTCGTTAGCTCTGCTGGCGCATGCATGGGCGAAGGAGCGCGGCGGCTCGATCATCGCCCTCACCTGCAACCATGGCCTTAGGCCGGAATCGGCGGCGGAAGCCGCCGAAGCCGCGGTATGGCTCAAAGGCCGCGGGATTGAGCATCATATCATCCCCCTCTCCCTCGCCCCCTGCCCGAATCTTCAAGCCACCGCGCGCGAGGCGCGCTATGCGGCGCTTATCCGCTTCTGCAAGGAGCGCGGTATCCTCCATTTGCTCACCGGCCATCACGCGGATGACCAGGCGGAAACGCTGCTGCTGCGCTTAAGCAGGGGCAGCGGGGTGGACGGCCTGTCCGGCATGGCGGCGGTGCGCTATGCGTCCCACGGGCGCATCCTTCGCCCGTTGCTCGGCATGCCCAAATCGGCATTGCGGCAGTATTTGAACGATCGCGCCCAACCGTGGACGGACGATCCAAGCAACCAAAACCCCAGCTTCGCGCGCAATCGCCTGCGTCGCTGGCTCCAGGAAGAAACGCCAGACGACCGCCGCCGCCTGGCCACCACTGCGGAGCAGATGGCGCGCGCGCGGCACTGTCTGGAGCAGAAGGCCGCAGCGCTGCTTGCCGCCTCGGCGCAGCTCTACCCGGAAGGCTACGCGGTGCTGGAACAACGAACATGGCGCAGCGCGCACCCCGAGTTGCGCCTGCGCGCCCTGCGCGCGTTGATCTGTTTTGTGAACGGCGCCAAGCACCCGCCGCGCCTTGCGCAGTTGACGGCGCTGGAGGAAAGTTTAAGGGATGCGCGCTTTACCGGCGCAAGCCTTGAGGGATGCCTGTTCCAGCCGCTCAAGCGCAAAGCGCAGCAGGGCGTCGCCATCGTGCGGGAAACCTGCGCCGTGGAGCGCCCGCTTCCCATCCGCCTCGGAGAATCCTTGCACTGGGACGGGCGCTTCGCCGTTCATCTGCGCGCAAGCGCGGAAAGCGGCGATTACCGCGTCGGCATGCTCGGCGAAAAAGGCGTGCAATCCCTGGCGCAATCGCGCGCGCTGCCTGCATCCCCGCGCCTGTCCCGCCGCATCTTTCATACGCTTCCCGCCTTGTGGCGGCTTGAAGCATTGGTAAGCGTGCCCCATATAGGCTTCACGGCGGAACCCTTCCCCCAAGGCGCTTTCACGGCGCGCTTACGCGTGCCGAATCCGCTTGCGGGGAGTGCGTTTTCTACTACTATAATGGATATGTAACGAGTGGCTTTAAAGTAAAAAACATGCCCAATTTCGCCCGCAATTTCTCGATCTGGCTGGTCATCGCCATCCTCGTCATCGTGCTGATGAACCTGTTCCAAGGCAATATGGAGCACGGCAATTACTCGCGCCTGGCCTTCTCCGATTTCTTGAACAAGGTCGATAGCGGCCAGATCTCGGACGTCACCATCAAGCAGCTGCCGATGGGCGGATCGATCTTGAGCGGGCATTACGTGGACAACACCGGCTTCATCACCCAGGCGCCGGAATACCCGCAGCTGGTCGAGCGCCTGGCCGACAAAAACGTGAAGATCACTGCCCTTGCCGACGACGGCAAGATGGACGCGGTGTGGAATGGCCTCTTCTCCGTGCTCTTCCCCATTCTCCTTTTCGTCGGCATCTACATCCTCTTCATGCGCCAGCAGACGGGCGGGCGCGGCGGGGCGATGGGCTTCGGGCGCTCGCGGGCGCGTCTCTTAAATGAAAAAACCGAGCGCGTAACCTTCGAGGACGTGGCGGGCATCGACGAGGCGAAGGATGAATTGCAGGAGCTGGTGGATTTCCTGAAAGACCCGCAGAAGTTTCAGCGTTTGGGCGGCAAAATCCCGCGCGGCTGCCTGCTGGTCGGCCCTCCCGGCACAGGCAAAACGCTGCTCGCCCGCGCCATTGCGGGCGAGGCGCGCGTGCCGTTTTTCACCATCTCCGGGTCGGATTTCGTGGAGATGTTCGTAGGCGTCGGCGCATCCCGTGTGCGCGACATGTTCGAGCAGGGCAAGAAGCACAGCCCTTGCATCATCTTCATCGACGAGATCGACGCGGTGGGCATGCACCGCGGCGCCGGCATGGGCGGCGGCAACGACGAGCGCGAGCAGACGTTGAACCAGCTCCTGGTGGAGATGGACGGCTTCGAGGCCAATGAGAGCGTCATCATCATCGCCGCCACCAACAGGCCGGACGTGCTCGACCAGGCGCTATTGCGCCCAGGCCGCTTCGACCGGCAGATCGTGGTGCCGAACCCCGACATCAACGGCAGGGCGAAAATCCTCGAAGTCCACTTGAAGAAAGTGCCCAAAGCGCCGGACGTGGACGCCCGCATCATCGCCCGCGGCACGCCCGGTTTCTCGGGCGCAGATCTGGCGAACCTAGTGAACGAAGCAGCGCTCCTGGCCGCGCGCGTCGGCAAGAAAGTCGTCACCATGCGCGAGCTGGAAGCCGCCAAGGACAAGGTGATGATGGGTGCCGAGCGGAAATCGATGGTGATGAGCGAAGAGGAAAAGAAGCTCACTGCTTATCACGAGGCAGGCCATGCCGTGGTAGCGCTGCACCAGCCCGCCTCCGACCCGATCCATAAAGCCACCATCATCCCGCGCGGGCGCGCACTGGGGCTGGTGATGCGCCTGCCCGAATCGGATAAGCTCTCCTACAGCAGAGAGAAGATGCACGCAGACCTGGCCGTGGCCATGGGCGGCAGGGTGGCGGAGGAGATGATCTTCGGCTACGAGAAAGTCACTTCCGGCGCATCCTCCGACATCCAGTACGCCACCCGCATGGCGCGCGCGATGGTCACCGAATGGGGTATGAGCGACAAGGTCGGGCCGCTCCATTACAGCAACGAGCAGCAGGAATTGTTCGGCTACGGAGGCATGAGCCATTCCCCCAAATCCATTTCCGATAACACGGCAGCGCTGATCGATGCGGAAATCAAGCGCATCGTCGAGGAAGCGCATGAGACGGCCAAAGAGATTCTGAAAGCATACAGCCACGAACACGAAGCCATCGCCAAAGCGCTGCTCGAATACGAAACCCTGACCGGGGATGAAATCAAGGCGCTGGCAGCAGGCGAGAAAATCACCCGCGCCGACGATTCAGGCGGGAAGAAAGCTACCCCCATCCGATCTTCCTTCCCCTCTAACCGGAAACGG
>CAYMDD010000085.1:603-1253 GCA_964389045.1 uncultured Rickettsiales bacterium | reverse complement strand
ATATCATCGCTAGCATGAACCGCGCGGTGGAAGCAGGCGAATACGCTAATACTAGCGACATAGTCTGCGCCGCGCTATTGCAATGGAGGTTTCGGCGCGATCAGCCGCTGTCCAGCGTTGAGGAATTGAAAGCACTGGTAGAAGAAGGCTTGGAAAGCGGCATAGCCAAACCTTTTACATTTGAAGAACTTCTTGAGAATGCGCGCAGACTTACTCCTGGCTCCAATGTATAATGCCAACGCCACTTTATTCCTTACGCGCGGAACAAGACATACTCGATATCTATGCTTATATATCGCCAAAGATAATAGAGCATCTGCAGAGCGCATAGTAGAAAGCATTTATCGCACGGGCGAGCTACTTTCCATCTATCCGAAACTGGGTATTCTAAGGCCAGAATTAGTGAGTTAATATTCATACGATGCCAGTGGAAAAATATCTTATCCTTTATCAGCTACCTAAAGAAGGCGGCGTGCTTATAGCACGCGTTGTTCACGGTGCGCGTTACTTACCGAAGCTTCTATGACCACACTCTTCGGCACCGACGGCATTCGCGGCACGGCCAACACGCATCCGATGACGGCGGAGATTGCGCTCAAGCTCGGCATGAGCGCGGGCAGGCATTTCAACCGCACTCACGCCATGGGGGC
>CAYMDD010000085.1:0-593 GCA_964389045.1 uncultured Rickettsiales bacterium | reverse complement strand
GCCACCGCCACCGCGCCGTCATCGCCAAGGATACCCGGCTTTCCGGCTACATGATCGAGCCGGCCATCACCGCAGGCCTGATCGCCTCCGGCATGGATGTGGTGCTGGCGGGGCCGCTGCCCACGCCGGCGGTGGCCATGCTCACCCGCTCGATGCGCGCCGATCTCGGCGTCATGCTCTCGGCCTCGCATAACCCGTATCAGGATAACGGCATTAAGCTGTTCGGGCCGGACGGGTATAAGCTCTCCGACGCGGACGAAGCGGCCATTGAGCAGCGTATCCTCAATAATCATTTCGACGCCAACCTGGCCGCGCCCGACAAGCTGGGGCGGGCGCGGCGCCTGGAAGATGCGCGCGGGCGCTATATCGAGTTCGCCAAGGCGACCTTCCCGAAACAGCTGACGCTCGACGGCCTGACCGTCGTGCTCGACTGCGCCCATGGGGCGGCGTACCAGGTGGGGCCGCTGATCCTGGCCGAGCTGGGCGCGAAGGTAATCCCCTTAAGCATCGAGCCAAACGGTTTCAATATCAATGCCGAATGCGGCTCAACCTACCCCGGCGCCATGCAGGAAGCGGTGCGCAGGCACAAAGCG
>CAYMDD010000084.1:0-6943 GCA_964389045.1 uncultured Rickettsiales bacterium | reverse complement strand
ATCAATGCCTACGACTGCCCCGCGCTGTTTGGCGTCCTTATTTTCCGCTTTCACGCGCGTCACCGCCACTTGCGCCCATCCGCCGGGTGCGCAACCTAAATCCACCACGCGCAAGCCTGGTTTCAGGAAATGGAATTTATCGTCCATCTCCATCAGCTTGTAGGCGGCGCGCGAGCGGTATCCTTCGCGCTTGGCCTGCTGGACGGACGGGTCGTTGAGCTGGCGCTTAAGCCACAGGGAAGAGGAAAGCTTCCTTCCTTTGGCGGTGCGCACGCGCACTGCCAGATTTCGGTTGCCGGATGGCGGTTTTTTAGCGGACATGCTGCATCAGCGATAGAATTATCCCTTCGCGCACGCCCCGGTCGGCGATGGTGATGTCCTTCGTTGGCCATACTTGCGCGATGGCTTCGAAAATGGCGCAGCCTGAGATGATGAAATCCGCCCTGTCCGGCCCGATGCACGGATGGTGAAACCGCTCCGACGGGCGCATGGCCAGCAGGCGGTGGATGGTGGCGCGAATTTCTTTCAGCGGCAGCCGGATGCCGTCGATACGCGCGCGGTCATACCGCGGAAGGCCGAGATGGATGGCCGCCAGCGTCGTGACGGTGCCGGAGGTGGAAAGCAGCTGCACGGAGGAATCCTGAATGGCTTCGCTGATGCCGTTTGCCACATCGAATGATTCAAACCGTGAAACCATGTAGTCCACCATGTCATCGAACGTCAATTCCGCAAACGCGTGTCCGCCGAAGCGGTCGGCCAGGTTCATCACGCCGCTGGCCAGCGAAAGCCAGTCGGTAATGCCGCCGGGATGTGTGTTCTCTTCGCTGCGCTCATGATCGATCCACATCAATTCCGTGCTGCCGCCGCCGATATCGAACACCAGCGCACGCTTGGCGCTTTCCGCAATCAGCGAACAGCAGCCCATGAAGGCAAGCCGCGCTTCCTCCTCCGGTGAGATAATGCCGATTTCCAGCCCCAGCGTATCGTAGACACGGTCTAGAAACTCCTGGGCATTTTGGGCGCGGCGGCATGCTTCCGTGGCGACGAAACGCCTGCCCGCCACTGCGTGGCGGTCGAGCTTCTTTTTGCATACGGCAAGCGCATTGAGCGTGCGCTCCATCGCGTCCGCAGAAAGCCTGCCGTGCTGGCCGACGCCTTCGCCGAGTCGGACGATGCGCGAGAAGCTATCGAGCACTTTGAGTTCAATGGACGGCTTGGCGTTCGGTAGGGGCGGCGCCGCGGCGATAAGAAGCCTGCAATTATTCGTGCCGAGATCGAGCGCCGCATAGGCTTGATGCGCCGGGAGTTCGTTTACTCTCCTGGGCGCCTCCACATGCATAAATGTCTCCAGCATGACCAAAAATTCCCTCGCCTCTTAAGCGGGGGGCTTAGAGGGTGATGAAGTTTTACCGATATATCAGCACTGTATTGGAAAATTTGCGGAAAATAAAGTACCTATCGTTAAAGGAATGCGCGCTGGCTGGGCAGAAGCGTGTAATTGCGGTGGATATAGGCGTTCAGCAGCATGCCCATCGCCAGGCCGGTGGAGAGCGTGATGCTGCCGCCGTAGGAGAGGAAGGGCAGCGGCACGCCGACGACGGGGATCATCCCCATGACCATGGCCGTATTGATGAAAAGATGGATAAAGATCAATGCCGTTACGCCGACGGCGATCAGGCTTCCGAAATGGTTGCGGCTGGCGATGGCTGTGGCGATGCCGAAAGCGAGCAGAATCAGGAACATGGCAAGGAGCGTGATGCTGCCGGCAAAGCCCCACTCTTCGGCGAACATGGTGAAGATAAAATCGGTATGTTTTTCAGGGAGAAAATTCAGCTGGCCTTGCGAGCCTTGCAGAAACCCCTTGCCGAACAGGCCGCCGGAGCCGATGGCGATCATGGATTGCAGGATATTGTACCCCGATCCCAGAGGGTCTTGCGAGGGATCGAGGAAGGTGAGCACACGGCGCTTCTGATAATCGTGCAGGAATTGCCAGGCAATCGGCATGCTGACAATGCCTGCCGCGGCGATGCCGATGAAATACCGCAGCTGGACTCCGGCGGCAAAGCAAAGGATGCCGCCTACGCCCAAGGTGATGACGGTCGTGCCCAGGTTCGGCTGGCGGAGGATAAGCACGGCGGGCACGATAAGGAGAATAACGGGGACGATCAGAAAAACGAATCTGCGCACGTCCTCCAGGTGGAGCGTGTGGAAATAGCGCGCCAAGGCCAGGATAACGGCGAGTTTCATGAATTCCGACGGCTGCAGGTTGATGCTGCCCACCTTGATCCACCGCTGCGCGCCCATCCCGATATGGCCGATAATGTCCACTGCCACTAAGGTCAGCACGCCGATAAAGTAAATCCAGTAGGCGTAGCGGTAGAAAACATCCATCGGCGTGAGCGCCACCGCTGTCATCAGCCCCAGCGCCAGCACCGCGCGCATCAGGTGCGGCAGCGCGTACTCGCGGAAATCGCCCCCCCCTGCCGAGGCCATCATCGCCACGCCGACGCCGAACATGGCCGCCACCAGCCCGAGGAAAGGCAGGTTCAACTCCTGGATGCGCCGGATGAGCGGGAACGGGCGTGACATGAAGGGGTGATTCCGGTATGGATGGCGCTGACCGTTATAAAGGAGCACGGATGCAAAAGCGCGTGAAAAAAGTGGTGCTGGCCTATTCGGGAGGTCTGGACACCTCCGTCATCCTGCGCTGGCTGCAGGAGCAGTACGAGTGCGAGGTGGTGACGTTCACCGCCGATCTCGGCCAGGGGGAGGAGCTGGAGCCTGCCCGGAAAAAAGCGGAAATGATGGGCGTCAAGGAAATCTACATCGACGATCTGCGTGAGGAGTTCGTGCGCGATTTCGTGTTCCCGATGTTTCGCGCCAATACCCTCTACGAGGGGGTATACCTGCTTGGCACGTCCATCGCCCGTCCGCTGATCGCCAAGCGGCAGATTGAGATTGCCATCGAGACGGGCGCGGACGCGGTCGCCCACGGCGCCACCGGCAAGGGCAACGACCAGGTGCGCTTCGAGCTGGGGTATTACGCCTTAAAGCCGGATATCAAGGTGATCGCCCCTTGGCGCGAATGGGAGCTGAACTCGCGCACCAAGCTGATCGAATACGCCGAGCGGCACCAGATCCCCATCGCCATGGGCAAGCGCGGCGAGGCTCCCTATTCGACGGATGCGAATCTGCTGCATATCTCCTACGAGGGGAAGGCGCTGGAAGACCCCGCAATCGAGGCGGAGGAGGAGATGTACCAGCGCACCGTCAGCCCGTTGCAGGCGCCCGATGCGCCGGAATACGTGGAAATCGCCTTTGAAAAGGGCGATGCGGTGGCCGTAAACGGCCAGAAACTCTCGCCAGCCAGTCTGCTGACTAAGCTCAATGCGCTGGGCGGCAGGCATGGCATCGGGCGGCTGGACCTGGTGGAAAACCGCTATGTCGGCATGAAATCGCGCGGAGTCTATGAAACCCCCGGCGGCACTATCCTGCTGGCCGCGCACCGAGCAATGGAATCGCTCACCCTCGACCGCGGCGCCGCGCATTTGAAGGACGAGCTGATGCCGCGCTACGCGGAGCTGATTTACAACGGCTATTGGTGGAGTCCCGAGCGCAGGATGCTGCAGGCGTTGATCGATGCCTCGCAAACGAACGTCACCGGCATGGTGCGCCTGAAGCTTTACAAAGGATCAGCCAGCGTGGCCGGGCGCTCTTCGCCGAACAGCCTTTACAGCCAGCAGCACGTGACGTTCGAGGAAGACAGCGTCTACGACCAGCGCGATGCGCAAGGGTTCATCAAGCTGAACGCATTACGCTTACGCTTGCTGGATAACCGCTTTTGAAGCGTATTTGGCAAGGAAATTGCTATATATTGAAGCGTTTGGGCGTAAATTTTTCATAAAAGCTTAATATTATCTCCGTAAACATTATGCTAGGATGAATCATGAACCGAAGATAAGGATATACGTTGAGAATCGTTCACATCTTTGCTTTGTTTGCTTTGACGAGCGCACCCGCACACGCGGCGCCCTATGGCGCTAAGTCGGAGATGCAATCGGTGTTGCCGCAGGGCGACGCGCTGATCGAAGGCGCGAAGCAATGCACGCGCTACCTGCCGCGCTATGAGCGGCAGTACGGGATTCCCCTACACCTGCTTTCCGCCATCTCTTCCACCGAAACGGGGCGTTGGCATAAGGGGTTGAGTCTTGCCCTGCCCTGGCCGTGGACGATCAACGCCGAAGGCAAGGGCTATTATTTCAACTCCAAGCAGGAAGCCATCGCAGCGGCCATGAAGCTGCGCTCGCGCGGGGTGAAAAGCATGGATGTGGGCTGCATGCAGGTGAACCTTTACCACCATGCCAATGCCTTCCGCGATTTACACGAAGCGTTCGAGCCGGAGCGGAACGTGGCTTACGCCGCGAGTTTCCTGCGGAATCTTTACCAGGAGCAAGGCAACTGGAAACAGGCGGCGGCCTCCTATCATTCGCGCACGCCCTCGCTCGGCGCGCAATATGTCGGCAAGGTATATGACAGCTGGTATTCGATCATCGATAAGCTGCGCCTGGCGCGCACCGTGGTGGCGGCGGCGGATGTGCAATCGCCCGTGACGGCACCCTTTAAAGCGCCTGCCCGCCCGCAAGTGAAAATCAATGCGCCGGAAACCGCTTCCGTCCAGCCGGCGGGCAAGCTTGGCGAACAGGCGGGCAAGAAAATCGCCGCGCAAAAGCCGGTGCATATGAAAATCATCAAGGTCACCGACAGCAAGCCGAAGCGCGAAAACGGCATCATCGTCATCCGCCCGCAGGCGAGCGACGTGAAAATCAGCGCCAGCAAAGAGATGGCGCTGGCTTCGTCGCCTGCGGCATCCTCTAATTCCGCGCTCTCCCCTGCGTCCGGCGCGGGCGCTGCGCGTGGTTCCGGCCCCCGGTTTATATTTACCGATTGAGGTTTGATTTGAGGGAGAGTACATAGTTTTCCCATGTACTCCGAAGTAAAGCCCAAACACCCGTTCGAAGTCATCCGTGTCGCCAGCCGCGAAGTGGTGTGCGACGGCGAAGGCGGCGTGCTCGGCCATCCGCGCGTGTTCCTGCATATCGACTCGCAGAGCGGCGAAATCGCCTGCCCGTATTGCAGCCGCGAATATGTCTACGCGCCGGAGACGCTGGGATGATGAACTGGCTCCTCATTGCGCTGATGGGCGCAGTCGTCGTCTCGCTGCTGATGGGCTTGTTTTACCTGATCCGCGGACGGGGGCTGGAGGATGCGAAGAAAAGCAACAAAATGATGATGCTCCGCGTAGGCTCCCAGGGCGCTGTGCTGGGCGTGTTGGCGCTGGGCTATCTGTTTTCCCAGTAGCGCTAATGGTCAAGCTCAATAAGATTTACACCCGCACCGGCGATACCGGCGATACTGGCCTGGTCGGCGGCGGGCGCGCGGCCAAGGCGGGCTTGCGCGTGATGGCGTACGGCACGGTGGATGAGGCCAACGCCGCCATCGGCATGGCGCGCATTTACACCGTATCCTCAAGCCTGCATGACGCGATGCTGATGCGCATTCAGCACGATCTGTTCGATCTCGGCGCAGACCTTGCCACGCCGGGAAAGGAAAGCGAGAATGCGCGCGATACGCTGCGCATCCAACCGCAACAGACCGAGCGGTTGGAGCGGGAGATCGATACGATGAATGAAAAACTCTCTTCTCTTACCTCCTTCGTGCTGCCGGGAGGGAGCGTCGCTTCCGCGCATCTTCACCTGGCGCGCACCATCGCCCGGCGCGCCGAGCGCGATGCCTTTGCGCTCGCGGATGCGGAATGGGTCAACCCGGAGGCGCTGAAATATTTAAACCGCCTTTCCGACCATCTCTTCGTGCTAGCGCGCGCCATGAACGATGATGGGGCGAAGGACGTGCTGTGGCAGCCGGGGGCGAACCGGTGAGAGCGCTGGTGGCGGTCAAGCGCGTAATCGATTACAACGTGCGCGTGCGCGTGAAGGCAGACGGCACAGGGGTGGAAAAAGCGGGCGTCAAGCATTCGATCAACCCGTTCGATGAGATCGCCGTCGAGGAAGCGGTGCGGCTGAAGGAAAAGGGCATCGTCAGCGAAATTATCCTTGTCTCCATCGGTGAGGAGGCGAGCCAGGAAATCCTGCGGCACGGGCTGGCCTTGGGCGCAGACCGCGGCATCCATGTATTGGCGGAAGAGGACATCCAGCCGCTCGCGGCGGCGCGCATCTTAAAGGCCGTCGTGGAGCGCGAGCAGGCTGCCCTGGTGCTGTTGGGCAAGCAGGCCATCGACGATGACGCAAGCCAGACGGGGCAAATATTGGCAGGCCTCATGGGGTGGCCGCAGGCGACGTTTGCTTCCCTGGTGGATATTCAAGACGGCGCGGCGACCGTCACGCGCGAGGTGGACGGCGGGCTGATGCACATGCGCGCGCCGCTCCCGCTCGTCATCACCACGGATCTTCGCCTGAACACGCCGCGCTATGCAACCCTCCCCAACATCATGAAAGCGCGCGCCAAACCGGTGGAGAAGATTACGCTTACGTCGCTGGGGTTGTAAACGAAGGCGCGCGTGAGCGTAGTGTCCGTGACGGAGCCGCCCGCGCGGAAGGCGGGCATCCGCGTGGCGGATGTGGCTGCGTTGGTGGATAAGCTTCGCAACGAAGCCAAGGTGCTGCCATGAGCGCGCTTGTGCTGGCCGATCATGCGGATGGCAAACTGAATCCGGCTACAATGTCTACCGTGACGGCGGCACTGCAATTGCAGCGCGAAACGGACGTGCTGGTGGTGGGGCATCAATGCGCGGATGTGGCGGAGAAAGCGGCGGCGCTTCAGGGCGTGCGACGCGTGCTGCTGGCGGATGGCGCGGCTTACACCTTTCCGCTGGCGGAGCGCATTGCGCCGCTGATCGCGCGGCTTGCAGAGGGTTATACGCATATCC
>CAYMDD010000083.1:0-7064 GCA_964389045.1 uncultured Rickettsiales bacterium | reverse complement strand
TATCCCAGCTGACGACCCCATCGTTTGCCATTGCCGCCAGCGGAAACCACATTTTAAGCTTCGTAGGACTTTCGGGGGCGGCCAATTCGGCCTTTATCGACGATGTTTCCCTGCTAATGCATTGATTCCTATGGCAGGATGCGGCTAAACCGCTCTACTCCGCGCTTTTGCGGGGCCGCTTTTTAAGATTTCGGTTGTGCTCGGCGGGAAAATCCATTATCACCCTCATTCCCTTTTCTTTAAAGGAAGTAAGGATTTTTTGACGCCATGGCCGTACCCAAACGAAAAACCTCTCCCTCGCGCCGCAACATGCGCCGCTCGCATCACAAGCTCGACAAGGTGAACGTGGTGGAAGATCAGACCACCGGCGAGCTGAAGCGCCCGCACCACGTCTCGCGCGACGGCTATTACGGTGGCCGCCAAGTGACCACTGCGAAAGTCCGCCCTTAGAACGTCAATTTCCTGCCTTTTGCGGATGGTTTTTGTTCGCTTGCTTTTTTAAAGCGAATCGCTGGACACGCCTATCCGTAACCGCCTATCTTTAGAATCTTTGCAACTTCAAACATCCTATAGAGGGGTCATGCCTCTATCCTTGCCGCTTGCGCTCGATGCGATGGGAGGCGACCACGCCCCGAAGGCCGTGCTGGAAGGCGCTGCCGAAGCGCTGGTGCGCCACCCGGGCCTGCGCTTCCGCCTTTACGGCAGGGAAGACACCGTGCAGCCGCTGCTGGACGGCCTGCCGAAGCTTAAAAGCGCAAGCGAGTTCATCCACACCGACCACGCCATCGCCGCCGATGATAAGCCATCCGTCGCGCTGCGGCAGGGCAGGCAATCGAGCATGCGCCTGGCCATCGATGCGGTGCAGGCAGGCCAGGCTTTCGGCGTGGTATCGGCTGGCAATACGGGCGCGCTGATGGCGATGTCGAAAATTGTGCTTAAAACGCTCCCTGGCATTCCGCGCCCGGCGATTGCGGCGTTGTTTCCCACGCTGAAAGGCGAATGCGTCATGCTCGATCTCGGCGCCAATGTCGAGTGCGATGCGCGCGACCTTTTCCATTTCGCCATCATGGGCGATGCATTCGCGCGGGCGGTGTTGGGTTTGAGAAGCCCCAAGATCGGGCTGCTCAATGTCGGCTCCGAGGAGATGAAAGGGCATGAGGAGGTCAAAAGCGCCTACCAGATTCTGAAGGATTCCGGGCTAGACTTGAACTTCATCGGCTTCGTGGAGGGAAACCATATCCCCGAAGGCATGGCCGACGTGGTGGTGACGGATGGGTTCACCGGCAACGTAGCCTTAAAAACGGCGGAAGGCACGGCTCGGCTGATCCGCTCTTACCTGCGCGACGCGTTTCAGCATTCGCTGCGCTCCAAGCTCGCCGCCGCGATGGGGAGGCCAGCGCTGTTGGCGATGAAAAGCAAGCTGGACGAACGCAAACGCAACGGCGCGATGTTCTTAGGCCTAAACGGCATTGCGGTCAAAAGCCACGGCTCGGCGGACGCCTACAGCTTCTGCAACGCCATCTCTGTGGCCGTGGAGCTGGGCGAGCACCGCATCAACGAGAAAATCACGGCGGAGCTGAAGATATACGACGAGGCGCACCCCTCCACCGCCGCCGATCCGTTTTCGGTTTCGACCTTCGCGGAGCACACGTGAGCGCGCGCATCTCCGTCGTCAAGGGTATCGGCGCGCATCTGCCGCAGCGCGTGATGCGCAACAGCGAATTCGAGGCTGCGCTCGATACGTCCGACGCGTGGATCGTCGAGCGCACCGGCATCCGGCAGCGCCATATCGCCGCAGAGGGAGAGGTGACGTCCGATTTGGGCGCGAAGGCCGCGCTGAACGCATTGGGAAATGCGCAGATGACGCCGGACGACATCGACCTGATCGTCGTGGGGACGACCACGCCGGACGATACCATGCCGTCCACGGCAGCCCATGTGCAGCGGAAAATCGGTGTCGGCAAGGGCGGCGCGCTCGATGTGAACGCGGCCTGCGCCGGCTTTGTCTATGCCGTGACGGTGGCGGATTCGCTTTTATTGAGCGGAGTGGCGCAGCGGGCGCTGGTGATTGGCGCGGAGACGTATTCCCGCATCCTTGACTGGAACGACCGCTCCACCTGCATCCTCTTCGGCGACGGCGCGGGCGCGCTGGTGCTCGAGGCGGAGGAAAGGCGGGGAGAATCCCCGCGCGGCGTGCTTGCCTGCCGCCTGCATGCCGACGGGAGGCTGGCGCCGATCCTTAACACCACGGGCGGCGTTTCCTCGACCAAAACGGCGGGGGTGCTTACCATGACGGGAAGGGAAGTGTTCCGTCATGCGGTGGCCAAGATGTCCGATTGCGTGCTGGAAGGGCTGGCGGCGGCGGGGCTTGCGCGGGAAGAGCTGGGGCTGCTGGTGCCGCACCAGGCGAATATGCGGATCCTTTCTTCCGTGGCGCAGAAGCTGGGTTTGCCTGAGTCCCACGTCGTCGCCACGGTGGCCGAGCATGCCAACACTTCGGCGGCGTCCATTCCACTGGCGCTGGCCGCAGCTGCCCGAGAAAACCGCTTGGGAAGCGGAAAAATCGTCGCGCTCAGTGCTTTAGGGGCTGGACTTACCTGGGGAAGTTGTATTATAAGGTGGTAAGTCAGGCGTTTGAAACATAATGCTAATGCCTTAAAGGCAGACGCCTTCGAAACGTAGAACCAAGGTTGCATATGTCGGAAAAAACGTTAACCAGAGCGGATTTGAGCGCATCTGTCTATAAAGTCATCGGCCTTTCTTTGCAGGAATGCAACGCGCTGGTGGACGCCGTAATCGAAGAGGTCGCCATTGCGCTCGAGCAGGGCGATTCGGTGAAGCTCTCCTCGTTCGGCACGTTTTCCCTGCGCGCCAAGAAGGAGCGCGTGGGACGCAACCCGAAAACGGGGGTGGAGGTGCCGATTTCCTCGCGCCGCGTGCTCTCGTTCAACGCATCCAATCTGCTGAAGCACAAGGTGAACGAACGGCTGTCGAAAGCGTCTTAAAACGATCCGGTGGCCGCCCCGATTCCCGGGCGCGGCTTTAGTAGAGAAAGGGTACGCCCATGCCTTTACGCAGCACTACGCAGCAAGACCTTTTCCCGGTCATGCTTGCTTCCGGAGACGAGTTTATGAAGCCTGAAAGCGGCGCTCACGAAAAATCCCCTGCCGCCTTTAAAACCATCAGCGAAGCCGCCGATCAGCTGGGGCTGCCGCAGCACGTGCTGCGGTTCTGGGAGAGCAAGTTCAAGCAGATCAAGCCGATGAAGCTGCGCGGCGGCAGACGGTATTACCGCCCGCAGGATATCGAGATCATCTCCACCATCCGCCACCTGCTTTACGAGGAAGGTTACACCATCGAAGGCGCGAAGAAAGCGTTCGAGCAGGTGCGCCGCGCGCAGAAGGCATCGCAATCGCAGGAGGTGGGGCAAAAAGCGATGAGCGCTGCCATCCGGCGCGCCGGCGAAACGCTCCCCGGCGCTGCCCCTGCCGCGGGTAGGGAAGTAATCCGTGAAGACAATGCCGCCACCATCCATGCCGCGGCGCGGCGGCATTCCTTGCGGGGGCTTTATTCGGAGCTGCTCAACTTACGCAAAGAGCTGGACGCCATGCAGGATTTAGTAAGTTAGTAAACTTAATTCCGCGATGCGCCGGCGGGGTCGAAAGTGAGCAGCGCGCGGCGCGCGGTGACGGGGTTCATCGGGTGCCGGTCTTGGTAGAAGGTGGCGGATTTCTCCATAAAAGGGTCGAACGCGACCAGCACGGTTTCGGTGGACTTGACGGGTTCTTCCGCCACGCTCCGCGCCGGCTCGCGGATTTCCGGCGCGGCCTTGGCCGGGGCCGGAGTCTCGACCGACTTGCCTTGCGCGAGCGTTGCCTCTTCGCCGGGCAGGATGCCTTTGAACAGCCGGTCGGTGGTGTCGAAGACGTTGCGGAACAGATCGCGGTTGATGCCGAAGCTCGCGCCGATGGCGGCGCCGGTGGTGGTGAGCAAGGCTCCGGCGCCGATATTGCCGAGCGTTGCCGTGGCGGCTTTCGCCCCGTGCTCGGCCACATGCCCCGCGCCGTGCGCAGCGCCTTCGCCGAGGAGCGAGCCGAACACATGCCCTGCCGTCGCATCTCCCAGCGCGCCGAATCCGAGCAGCGCGCCCGTGCCAGCGCCGACGGCAGCGCCGATGGCGGCGATGTTCCAGAACACTTTCTGCTTCAGCGTGCAAGCGTGGTTGTCGCAATGCGAGGTGCGGTATTCCGGGGCAGGCGTGTTGGCGGCTTCCGCTTCCACGGCTGCGACCGCCGCTTCCAGCTGGTCGGCCTTGTTGCCGGTGACGGCGGCTTTGATAGCCTTGATCTCGCGCTTCAAATCGGCGAATTTGCCGCCTTCGAATTCCTTCATGCGGACTTCCGCTTTTTCCTGCGCCGCGGCCACCGCGCCCGTCACCACGCCGACGGCGGAGAATTTATGCACCGCCTCCAGCATGCCGAAACCCGCCACGGCGGCGACAATTGCGCTGGCCGTGCCAAGGGTGATTTCCGGCAAAGCGAGCGCGGCAATCCCTGCGATAGGTACGCCCACCAGCGCGCCGACGGCGGCGCCGATGACGATGCCGCCCAGTGTGCCTTTCACGCCGCCTTTGTAGGATTCCCACCACGATTCATGGTAATAAGGCCCCTCATCGGTCGGCGATTTGCCGGTGGCCTTGCATTCCTCGATTTCGCGCTGCTCTTCGCTGTCCATGCCTGCTGCTTGTCTTTTGGTGCCGGTATTGTTATCCATCATTGTAGCTTTCCTTGAGGGTAAGGATAAGTGAAGTTTTTATGACAAAAGGGGATTTTCGCCATGATTGGAAGGCTTAATCACGTCGCCATTGCCGTGCCGGATTTGGAAGCCGCTTCAGCCACTTACCGGGATACGCTAGGGGCGAAAGTCTCCGCCCCGGAGGATGTTTTCGAGCACGGGGTGAGGGTGGTGTTCGTGGAGCTGCCCAATACCAAGATCGAGCTGCTCCATCCTTTGGGCGAAAACTCCCCCATCGCCGCATTCCTTTCGAAGAACGCTTCCGGGGGGATTCACCACGTCTGCTACGAGGTGGACGACATCTTAGGCGCGCGAGACCGCATGAAAGCGCAAGGCGCGCGCGTGCTCGGCGACGGCGAGCCGAAAATCGGCGCGCACGGCAAGCCGGTGCTGTTTCTGCACCCCAAGGATTTTTGCGGCACGCTGGTGGAGCTGGAACAGGCGTGAGGTTTAGGGATCAGGCATTAGTGATTAGGCATTAGGGAAGATGTTGGATACGGAATTAAGTTTACTAATGCCTAATGCCTTTATCTTAATGCCTTGCTTATGAGCTGGAACATGGCGATCTTCACCTACGTGGTGGTATGGTGGATCACGCTGCTGCCGGTGTTGAGCTTAGGGGTGACGCATGCGGAGGATAAGCCCAAGGAGCATTACGCAGGCGCGCCGGACAGGCCGGATTTGAAAAAGAAATTACTTATTAACAGCGTGGCGGCACTGTTGGTGGTGCTGGCGATTCACTTGCTGCTGCGAAGCGGTGTTATTCCTTTAAGGAAAGCGATGGAGTAGGTAAGACCAATGAAGCCGCGGCGAGCAATGGATTGGGTGAAGCGTTCCCGGGCAGGGCGTTTTGTGCAGGGACAAATAGATAACTGGGGGTTGGACGACGCGCCTCCTTACACCCCCCGCAACCATTCCGGGTTTATGCAGGCATTGGACCGGCTATCCGACATCTTGAGCGAGAGCCTGCAAGGTCCTGAGTGGACGGCGCTCACCGTGCGGTTTGAGGGGAATGTCAATGCGTTCCGGCAAGAATATCAAGCATTCCACCCGACGCCGGATCGCGCCGTGGCCATCGCTTACACGCTCGAAGACATCAGCAACAGGCTGAAGCGCGAAGGCATTTCCGATCCCGACATTATGCGTCCGCTGGAAGAGGTAGGGCGCGGCCTGCATGAGCAGTTCGGGCTGGAGGTTTCTTTTTTACAGCAAGGCATCCGAGGCGGGCGTGGACGCTAGGATGGCTTTGTATTATACCGTTCTTTTGTTCTTAATGTAATTGAGAGATATTCATGCGCCTGTCCCGTTATTTTCTGCCGCTGATTAAAGAGAACCCTTCGGAGGCGCAGATCGCCTCGCATCGGCTGATGCTGAGAGCGGGGATGATCCGCCAGCTTTCGGCGGGGATTTATAACTGGCTCCCCCTGGGGCTTCGCGTGCTGCGCAATATCGAGGGCATCGTGCGCGATGAGCTGAACAAGGCCGGATGCCTGGAACTGCTGATGCCCACCATGCAGCCCGCCGAACTGTGGGTGGAATCCGGGCGCGGCAGTTACGGGGCGGAAACGCTGAAGGTGAAAGACCGGCATGAGCGTGAGCTGATCTACGGCCCGACCAACGAGGAAGTGATTACGGATATTTTCAGGGGTAACGTGCGCAGTTACAAGGCGCTGCCGCTTAACCTCTACCATATCCAGTGGAAATTCAGGGATGAAATCCGCCCGCGCTTTGGGGTAATGCGGGGCAGGGAATTCCTGATGAAGGATGCCTATTCCTTCCATCCGGATGAGGAATGCGCGCGAAAAATGTATGATTTGATGTATATCACCTATCTGCGCATCTTCCGGCGTTTAGGCCTGAAGGCCATCCCCTTCAGCGCGACGACGGGGCTGATCGGCGGAAATCTGAGCCATGAGTTCCAGGTGGTCGCGGAAACGGGCGAGAGCGAGATTTTTTATGACGCGGCGTTCGAGGACGCAGTGCTTCAAGAAGATATCGACATCCACGCCTTGCAGAAGCTCTATGCAGCGGCGGACGAAAAGCACGAGCCTGCGAATTGCCCGGTGCCGGAAGAGCGCCTCAAAACCGCGCGCGGCATCGAAGTCGGGCATATTTTCTACCTGGGCGATAAATACTCCAAGGCGCTCGGCGCGCAGGTAAGTGCTGCGGACGGCTCGCAGATCACGGTGAAAATGGGTTGCTACGGCATCGGCGTGTCCCGCCTGGCGGGCGCGATCATCGAGGCAAGCCACGATGAGGCGGGGATTATC
>CAYMDD010000082.1:3734-7234 GCA_964389045.1 uncultured Rickettsiales bacterium | reverse complement strand
GCAGGAACCTCTTCCGCTTCCTTAAATATTGCGCTGCCGGATTGCCGGGGCAGGCTGGAGCGGAAGCTGTATGTTCTACGCAAAGCCTGTGTCGCCATGACCGTGCTTTTCCAGGGCATCCTGCTTTTCTTCTTCGTGCGCGAGGATATGTACGCCAATCCTATGGCTTGGATTTCAATCGTTTTGCACACCGTGTTGCTGGTGATGCCTTATGGGCTTTACCTCGGGGAAACCATTTCCATGCGAAAGGCCGTGAAGCTCCTGCACAGGAACCCGGCGCGCTCGCCTGCGCTGAAAGCCACACCGGAAGGGCTTTCGATTCCTATCGAAATTCTCACCGAACCGGCATTCCACCGCTGCGTCGAGGCAGGGATGACCGAATATTTCATCGCCTGGCCGTCGATTGAATCGTGGAGCGTGGAGGGAGGCATGGGCGATGCGCCGTGCCAGCACTTGCTGGAGGTGGAGGGGGCAGGAATATCCATGCCGCCGTTCGGGCGGTTCGGCATCATCCGCACCGAGGAGCTGAAACGCTACGAAAGCACGCTGCTGGCGTATGCGCGCCGGCATCTTGCCGTTCCCATCGCCGTTAAGGATTCGTCTCCAACTCCATCCCGCCCTTGATGTAGCTCTCCGTTTGTTTCGCCACGCCGCGCAGCGCGGTGCGCAGGCCTTCCTCGAGCGTGGGGTGGTAGAACGGCGTGCGCAGGGCTTCCGCCGCCGTCATCTGCGCGTCGATCATGCAGGCGATCAGGTGGCTCAGATGCTCGCCCGCAGGCGAGCAGAGTTCTGCGCCGACGAGCTGGCCGGTTTTCCTGCCCGCATAGATGCGCAGAATGCCGTGATTCTCGCCCATAGCCTTGGCGCGCCCCTGGTCGGCGAACGAGGCTTCGCCGACTACGATTGCCTGATGATCCAGCCTGTCCCAGCGCGCCCCCGCGATGCACAGCTCCGGGTGAGTGTAGCAGATCTGCAGCGGTACGCGGCGGCGGTAGTGTTCCGGTGTTTCGCCCGCAGCCAGGCGCAACGCGCCCCGGCCTGCGATGCGCCCCTCGTCGGAGGCTTCGTGCAGCACGGCCCTGCCCAGCTTCACGTCGCCTGCGATGAAAAGCGGCTCCTCTTTCACCTGCATGGTTTCGCAGTGATAGTCCTTGATCGGTTCGCCTTCGCCTTTCACGCCGCAGCTTTCCAGCCCGAGCGCATCCAGATTGGCGCAGCGCCCCACGGCGATGAACGCCTTGTCCACCTCGAAGGATTGCCCGCCCGCAGTGACGCGCAGCCCTTTATCCGTCCGCTGCAACTCCGCGCGCGCGTTCAGCACCAGCTGCATTTTTTCTCTTAAAAATTGTTCCGCGCAGGCGCTCACCTCGGGGTCGCTCAAGCCTCCGAGCAGTGGGTGGGCGCTGACCGCCGCCACTTCGATGCCAAGGTCTGCGAATGCCTGCGCCATCTCCGCGCCCAGCACGCTCATGCCGATCACAGCCATGCGTTTGGGCAAATCCTTTTGCTCAAACAGCGTATCCGAGGTGAGGAGCAAATCGCCGTATTTCTGCCACTCGCCGGGGACGATGGGGCGCGAGCCGGTGGCAAGCACCACCGCCTTGGCGCGGATGATCTCGCCGCCGATCTCCACCTCCCGCGCCGAGCGCATCCGCGCTTGGCCTTCGAGGATGTGGGCGCGGAAATCCTCCGTGCTTTCCAGCGCGCTTTCCAGAAAATGCGCCCGCATCCGCCGCACTTCCTCCAGCAAGGCAGGGATGCTGATGCGCAAATCATCCGCGCCCGCGATGCCGAAACGCGCCATGCGTTTGGCTGAGGCGAATAACCTCGCGCCTTGGATCAGCACTTTCGACGGCATGCAGCCCGCGCGGATGCAGGTAGTGCCGTAGACGCCGTTGGAAAGGATCAGGAAATTATCCGTTTTTTTGCGGATTTCGGCGGCGGCGCTTAAAGCTGCGGTGCCGGTGCCGATGATGAGGATATCTACGCTTCGAGGCATCGCCGTATCGTTTTTTAGTTAACAAAACGCGAATATACGTACCGGTTTATTAAAAGACGATGCCGTTTATGCTTTTACGGCACACTTATGAAATTTCCACGCTTCCTGTGCTGCAAGCTTATCGCGGATTTTATACAGTTGAATGACGCTTTTACCTGAAGCGGAGACATTTACTCTCTATTAAAATACGGATGATCCATTTTCCTGCTAAGGCCGCAGGCGGAGCATCCGCAAGGCAAAACAGGAGGATATCCGATGGAAAACGAGCAAAACAGCAATACCAACACCACCATGAGCAAAGGCGCCATCCTGCGCGCGGGCGGCAGCGCCGCTTCGGCGGTCGCCGCGGAGCTTGGCCGCAAAGGCGGCAGGACGCCGCGAAAAGACAAGATCGAGACGGTTTAGTCGTTTAGTCATACCTCGTTATTACAAGCAGGGGGCGCAGCAATTGCGCCCTCTTCGTTGTTTTTATATGGCGAAATTGAATTCCGCCGTCTCCGACGCGCGCACCGTGCCGACGCCGATGACTTTCTCTGTTTCCGCTTGTATCACCAGGAACATGCCCGTGGCCTTGTCGCGCGCGTAGGCGTCAAGGGCGATGGGCGAGGCGGTGAAAACGCGCGCTTCCTGCGTGGCGCCGCTTTCCTGCTGCAGATGCAGCTCGGCCTGTTCCTCGCGCGTGTGCATTTTAAGGATGCCTTGCACATTGTCCATTCCGGCAAAGGCGGGATCGAGCCACAGCACATCGCCGACGAAGGCGTCCGTCATGCGCAGATCGGCGCTGTCTACGGCTAAAACGCTTCCGCGCGCGATGTCGGCATCGTCCTCGCTAGTGAGCGCCACGGCCTGGCCGGAATGCGCGAGGGCTACCGATTTGCCGCCGTGGTGCAACTCGGAAACGGTAATCGATTGGCCGCTATCGGTGACGTTGAGCCGGTCGCCGACGCGCAGGCTGCCGCCGGTCAGCATGCCTAAATACGCCCTTCGCCCGTCCGCCGTGCGGATGACGGTCTGCACAGGGATACGCGCGCCGGCCTTAAGGGGCGCAGGCACTTGGGTGGCTTCGATCTGCTCCAGCAGGCTTTTGCCCTGGTACCAGGGCATGCGCTGGCTGCGCGCAATGAGATTATCGCCCTCCAGCGCGCTGACGGGAATGAAGGTGAGATTCACCCCCTCCGCATTCCCGAGCGCGAGCTTATAGGCGGCGGTGATTTCCTTGAATTTCGCCTCGTCGTAGCCGGCCAAATCCATCTTGTTGATGGCAATGATGAAGTGGTGAATGCCGAAAAAAGCGGCAATGCGGCTGTGGCGGATCGTCTGCTCGCGCACGCCGTGGGACGCGTCCACCAGGATCAGCGCGCAGTCGGAATTGGCGGCGGCCACCGCCATGTTGCGCACATACTGCACATGACCGGGCGTGTCGGCGATGCGGTAATGACGGCCATTGTGGCGGAAGAAGCGGTACGCCACGTCGATCGTAATGCCCTGGGCGCGCTCATCC
>CAYMDD010000082.1:1912-3724 GCA_964389045.1 uncultured Rickettsiales bacterium | reverse complement strand
CGGGATCGCGCCGATGTCGAAGAGAAGCCTGCCGATCAGCGTGGATTTCCCGTCGTCCACATGGCCGCAGGTGAGGAAATGAAGGGTATCGCGGGTCACAAGATTCTACTTACTTTTGGTTTCCATATGCTGTCCATCTACTCATATATAAAGTAACCTGCTGTAAGTGGAAAAAGTAGTAAGGCAACAATTAATACCAATAGAGTGTTTGAAATGACTAATAAGCGGTGATTTCGATCCGCCTCAAGCTTTTCTAAATTCTTCAATTTTAAAAATATGTTTAAGTTAATTGCTAATGCAGCTAGCAATAATAAAATCGGAGAAATTTGAAATAATAAAAATAATATGTCTACGGAAAACATATCAAAAATATCCTTGCTTCTTCTTCTTTTCCATGCTGGCCGCCGAATCCTGGTCAATGAGGCGTCCTGCACGCTCGCTTGAGCGCTGATCGGCGAGTTCTTCGAGGATTTTTTCCATCGTGTCGGCTTCCGACTCCACCGCGCCGGTGAGCGGATAGCAGCCCAGCGTGCGGAAGCGGACTTTTTTCATCTGCGTTTCGTCACCCTCCTCGAAGTGGAAGCGCTCGTCATCGACCATGATCCAGCTGCCGTCGCGGAAGACAACGGGGCGCTCCTTAGCGAAGTAAAGCGGCACCACCGGGATTTCTTCGGCGGCGATGTACTGCCACACATCCATCTCCGTCCAGTTGGAAAGGGGAGCTACGCGCATGCTGTGGGCTTGGGGCAGGCGCGTGTTGAAAAGAAGGCCGAATTCGGGGCGCTGGTTTTTCGGGTCCCAGGCGTGGAAGCGGTTCCTGAGCGAGAAAATGCGCTCCTTGGCGCGGGATTTTTCCTCGTCGCGCCGGGCGCCGATGAAGATGAAGTCGAACTTCCACTTGTCGAGCGCCTGGCGAAGCGCGTCGGTCTTCATCACCTGCGTGTGCATGCGGCTGCCGTGGACGAACGGGTTAATACCTTCCTCCTCGCCGCGCGGGTTGGAATGGACGTGTAGCGTCAGCCCCAGCTCCTTGGCCGTCCTGTCGCGGAAGGCGATCATCTCGCGGAATTTCCATAAGGTATCGACATGCAGCAGCGGCACGGGCGGCTTGGCGGGGTGGAACGCTTTCATCAGCAGGTGCAGCAGGACGGAGGAATCCTTGCCGATGGAATAGAGGAATACCGGGCGCTCGGCGGAGGCCACCGCCTCGCGGATGATGGTGACGGCTTCGTCTTCCAGGTATTGCAGATGGGGGGTGAGTTCAGCCATGGGAACGCGTTGACTTTTGATTTAATGTATGTACAATATTTAGATGAGGATTGCGTATGATCCGGCAAAAAACGCCAAAAACCGCACCAAGCACGGTATCGGCCTGGCGAAGGCGCAGCATCTGGAATGGGATACGGCGATTGTTGAGCCGGATACAAGGCGTGATTACGGCGAGAAGCGCATGATTGCTTACGGTTATTGGGGAGAACGGCTTTATGTGCTGGTCTTTACCCGCAGAGAAAGCGGTTTGCGCGCCATCAGCCTGCGCAAAGCCAATGCAAGGGAGCAAAGACGTTATGAAAAAAGAAGAATACATTGAGTACGAAGACGGCACGCGAGTGCTGCTCGATGAGGACGATGCGCCGGAACTGACGGATGCGTTCTTCCAAAACGCCCGTCCGGTGCGGGTGGTGCTTACGGAAATGTTCGGCGCGGAAGCCACAGAGGCGTTTTTAAAGGAAAACCGCGAGCGGCTGGCGAAGCGCGGCAGGCCGAAGAAAGCGGCGGTTTCCAGACCTGCCACCATCCGGCTTTCGCCAGAGG
>CAYMDD010000082.1:0-1902 GCA_964389045.1 uncultured Rickettsiales bacterium | reverse complement strand
CCTGGGTGGAAAGCCATCCGCAATAGCTCACGCCGCCACCCTCCCCGTGCGGCGGAGGAAATCGCCGAAGCGCTCCTCCACCTGCCGTTCGGCGGCGTAGGCGGCAAACAAGCCGTCCAGCACGGAAAGAATGGCGGCTTCGTCCAGGTTTTCGTGGGTGAGGGTGTTTAAGCGCAAGCCCAGCGCGTCGCCGCCCAAATGCAGGTTGTAATGCCCCAGCGATTTGCCGATCAGGCCGATTTCGGCCAGGTGCGGACGGGCGCAGCCGTTGGGGCAGCCGGTCATGCGAATGGAAAGAGGCGCGCCTTCCAGCCCGCGCTTGGCTAGCAAATCTTCAATTTTGCCCACGAACTCCGGCATATAGCGTTGCGCTTCGGCCAAGGCCAGCGGGCAGGTGGAAAGCGCCACGCAGGCCAACGCTTCCTGGCGAGTGGGGGAGAAGCGGCGGCTGTCGAGGCCGTGCTCTTTCAAAATGGCGTCGAGCTTCGCCTTATCGTTCGTAGCAACATTCGTCAGCATCACATTCTGGTTGGCAGTGAAGCGGAAGCCGCAGAGATTCGTTTCCGCGAGGCATTTCAGCGCCGTTTTGATCGGATATCCATCCACATCCATCACACGCCCGTTTTCGACGAAAAGGGTCAGGAACCATTTGCCCTGGTAGTCTTGCTGCCAATCGAGCGGATCGGGGCGGATGGTGAGCGAGTAGGGTTTGGCAGGGATAAGCGCGAAACCCAGGCGGCGTTCCAATTCGGCCTTGAAGGCATCCACCCCCATGCGGTCAACGGTGTATTTAAGCCTGGAGAATTTGCGGTCGGAGCGGTTGCCGAAATCGCGCTGCACGGCCACGATCTGCCAGCACGCATCGAGCGTTTTCTCCTTCGGCACGAAGCCGATGACGGTGCCCAGGCGCGCATAGGTGTCGGGATTGCCGTGGGTGGTGCCCATGCCGCCGCCGACGGCGACGTTAAATCCGGTGAAGCGCCCGGCTTCTTCCACGGCGATCAGGCCGATATCGTGGGCGAACACGTCCGTGTCGTTCGTGGGCGGCACGGCGATGGCGATCTTGAATTTACGTGGAAGGTAGGTGGCGCCGTAAAGCGCGTCCTCCTCCGGCTCCTCCTGGGTGAGCTTTTCCTCATCGAGCCAGATTTCGAAAAAAGCTCTGGTTTTGGGCAACAGATGCACGCTGATGGCATCCGCGAAGGCGTGCACTTCCGCCTGGAATGCGGAGGCAATGGGGTGTGCGCCGGCCATGACGTTGCGGTTCACGTCGCCGCAGGCGGCAATGGAATCGAGGCCAAGCGCGTAGAAATCCTGGATGGTGGGCTTGGTTTTGGCCTTAATCAGCCCATGAATCTGCACCGTCTGGCGCGTGGTGATCTTGATGGTGCCGGAAGCGTTCCGGTCGCAGATGTCTTGAATGCCGAGCCACTGCCGGGCGGTTACATCCCCGCCGGGGATGCGCAGGCGAAGCATGTAGGAATAGGCGCGTTCCAGCTTCTTCCGCTCGCGCTCCTCGCGCCGGTCGCGGTCGTCTTGCAGGTACATGCCATGATGCTTGATGACCGTCTGGTCGTCATGGTCGATCGCGCCGGTGATATTGTTGGCGAAGGCTTGCGCGAGCGTGCCGCGCAGGCCTTTGCTCTTGATTTTAACAGCCTCCGTGGGAGAGGGTGGGCCGAGGTTGGTTTTTTCGGTCATGTTAGTGCTTGTGGGTTTCGACGTAAGAACGGAGAACGGCGTTGATATAGCTCTGGTAGCCCTTGCCTTGAGCACGAAACCAGTCGAGGATATCCTGATCGACGCGTAGGGAAAGCATCTTTTTTGCAACCGGGCGGAGCGGTTTGGCATTTTTCCAGAAATTCTTGTCCAGTTCGGGGATATCGGAATAGTCTATGTCCT